>CAYRPP010000124.1:0-5805 GCA_964426115.1 uncultured Lentisphaerales bacterium
AGCGCAAGGACAGCGCAAGGATGCGCGCCGTAAACTGTGACAGGTTGCATGGCAGGCATGCATCCCTCGCGGTTTGGGGATCGGTTTGGGGATCGGCTTGACCCGTTTCCGTAAATACAGCACACTACGCGTCATGCCCATCTGTGATGCCATCGTACTGGAGCATGGGGCGCTGACCAGGGGCTACCACCTGCTACGCCTGAAGGCGCCCGCCATCGCGGCGGACGCGCGCCCGGGACAGTTTGTCCACCTGCGCGTCCCGGAACTCGAACCGACCGCCCTCCGGCGGCCGTTCAGCATCTACCGCGCGGAAGACGACGCACTGTCGCTGCTCTACAAGCGCGTGGGACGCGGCACGGAGAGCATGGCCGCGCTGCGCGCGGGCGATGTCGTCAACCTGATGGGCCCGCTGGGCAACGGCTTCCCGCTGACCGGCGCCGCGGCTGCGCCCATCCTGGTCGGCGGCGGCTACGGTGTCGCCCCGCTCGTCTTTCTCGCCGCGCGCCTGCCGCGCAAAGGCGTTGCCCTGCTGGGCGGACGCAGCGCGGAGGACGTGCTCTGCGCGCGGGATTTCGAGGAGCTCGGATGGCGGGTTGGGGTCGCCACCGAGGACGGCTCGCGCGGCACGCGCGGCCTGGTGACCGCGCTGCTCGACCCGTACATCGCGAACGCGGCAGCGGAACTCTTTGCCTGCGGTCCCGACGGCATGCTGCGCGCGGTCGGCGCACGCGCCATCGCCGCGGGCTGCCGCGCCTGGCTCTCGCTCGACCACCACATGGTCTGCGGCATCGGCGCCTGCCTCGCCTGCGTCCAGAAGCTGCGCACCCCGGAGGGCGGCACGCGCCTCGCCCGCGTCTGCCGGGACGGCCCCGTCTTCGAGGCGCGCGAGATCGCCTGGGAGGATCCGGCATGAACGATCCCGCGGCACCGGCACTGGCGGTCAATGTCGGCGGGCTCGCCATGCGCAACCCCGTCACCGTCGCCTCGGGCACCTTCGGATACGGTGTCGAGTATGCCGACTGGCTCGACGTGCGGCGTCTCGGCGCCATCACCGTCAAGGGCATCCGGCTCGAACCATGGCCCGGCAATCCCCTGCCGCGGCATGTCGAGGTGCCCGGCGGCATGCTCAACGCCATAGGCCTGCAGGGCCCCGGCGTGGCCGGTTTCATCGGGCAGTACCTGCCTCGGCTGCGGGAGTTCGGCGTGCCGGTGATCGTCAACATCTGGGGCGTGACCATCGACGAGTACGCCGAGGTGGCGGCGCGCCTCAGCGACGCGCCGGGCGTCGCGGCGCTCGAGATCAACGTCTCCTGCCCCAACGTCAAGGCCGGCGGATCCTCCTTCGGCACCGATCCCGCGGCGATGGCCGCGGTCGTCGCCGCCGTGCGCCGCCGCACGCGGCTGCCCGTGATCCCCAAGCTCGCCCCCAACGTGCCGGCCATGGGGCCCTTCGCGCGCGCGGCCGTCGAGGCCGGCGCCGACGCCCTCTCGCTGATCAACACCCTGCCGGCCATGGCGATCGACATCGAGCGCCGCCGCCCGGTGCTCGCCAACCGCTGCGGCGGGCTCTCCGGCGCCGCCATCCATCCCGTGGCCCTCAAGCATGTCTACGACGCCGCGCAGGCCGTCAAGGCGCCGATCATCGCCATGGGCGGCATCCTCGGGGCGCGCGAGGCCATCGCCTTCCTGATCGCCGGGGCCACGGCGGTCGCCGTCGGCACCGCCAACTTCATCGACCCCTCCACCCCCCTGCGCGTGATCGACGGCATCCGCGACTACCTGGTGCGCCACCGCATGGCGTCCGTGTCCGAACTGACCGGCTCCCTGCAGGCGTGACATCATGCGACGGGTGCCATAGAATATTACACATGACGGACGCGACCCCATGCCTGCGGGAGATGGTGCTGCAGGCCGGCCACGTGGTAGCCCTGACCGGGGCAGGCATCTCGACCCTGGCCGGCATTCCGGATTTCCGCGGACCGCAGGGGCTCTACTCGCGCCCCGGGGCCGAGCGCCTCTTCGACCTCGGCTGGTTCCGCCGCGATCCCGCGATCTACTACGAGGGGTGCCGCGAGCTGATCTACGGCCTTGACCGCCACGCGCCCGGACCGGTCCATACGCTGCTCGCGCGCCTTGAGCAGGAGGGACGTCTTCAGGCGGTCATCACCCAGAACATCGACATGCTCCACCAGAAGGCCGGCTCGCGCCGCGTGATCGAGATTCATGGCTCGCCGTTCCTGCACCACTGCACCGGATGCGGCCGCGCGGCCGACTACGCCGAGATCTGCGCGCTGCTGCAGCGGGAGCGGGTCGCGCGCTGCGCCGCTTGCGGCGCGGCCTACAAGCCCGACATCACCTTCTTCGGCGAAGCCCTGCCCGAAGCCGCGCTCGCCGATGCCGTCGCGCAAGCGCGACAAGCCGACCTGATGCTGGTGCTCGGCACCTCGCTGACGGTATTTCCGGCGGCGGCGCTGCCCGAGCAGACCCTGCGGGCCGGCGGGAATCTGGTGATCGTCAACGCCCAGCCGACCTCCCTGGACGGCCGGGCGCGGCTGCGCCTGACCGACCTGGCGGTTTTCGCGGAGAGTATCGGCGCCTGGCTCGATGGCCGGGAGATCAACACGGCGCGAGGATGACCGGGCCGAAGAGCCCGGCGGGCATGGCGGAGAGCCGCTCGCGGTTGCCGGGGGCGTTCCAGACGCGCAGCTCGATGGAATGGATCCCTGGGGACAGCACACCCAGGTCGAACCGGTAGGGTTCCTGAATGCGGCATCCGATCCGCGCGCCGTCGCAATAACACTCGATTGCATCCTCCACGCGGCCGCAATCGAGCACGCTGCGATCCGCCTCCGCAGTCTCGATCTCCGTCGTGTAGCGCGCGCAGCCGGAGAAGGATCCATACCCCAGATCCTGCCAGCCGCAAAGGTTCTCGAGCAAAAGGGGCATGCGCGCGGCCGCGAGCGTCGGCAGATATGGCGTGCCGTGGCGGAAGCTCCCGGAGAAGGTGCCGTGCAGGCAGGGCATCTCCTGCATGCCCCCGGCGCACTCGAACCGGATGGTGTTCTGGCGCGGCACGCTTCCCGTTATCAGGAAGGGTGCGATGTCCGTGCTTAGGTTGCGGCAGTCGTGGACCGGATCGGGACGGAACGGCCCTGACTCGTGTCCATTAACCAGACAGCGGAAGGCGCCCGTGAATGAGCTCTCCTCGATGACCAGACGCAGCATGTCCGGTTGCCCCTGGAGCAGGAAGGGCGTCTCGAAGACCATCGCTCCCGCGGCCTCAGGCAGGTCACGCGTCATGAAATCGGCCAGCCGCGGCAGCGTCGCGCCGCCCGCCTGCACGTTCCAGCAGGGCAGTGGCATGGTGTTCGCCGGGAAGGCGAGCGTGAAGCGCGTCAGTTGCCGCCCGCCGCGCACCGGACTCGCCGCGACCGGCGGCTCGTCGGAGAAGCAGGATCCGCGCGCGGGCACGTGGACAGGGACGTCGTCCAGCAGGCCCTCGAAGGGGCGGTCGGCGCGGTTGAAGAGGAAAGCGAAGCGCTTGCCCGCCGCATCGCGGCGCGCATTGACAAATACGTCTCCGGCGCCTTCGCCGGTCAGGCCGACACCCGGCAGATCCTCCGGCAGCCGCGCGGTCAGAAAGCGGGCGCCGGCCTCCCACAGGCGCTGCGGATCCGCCAGGGTGCCCAGCAGGCGCGGCGGTTCGTCGCCGCAGACCACGACGCGTCCGCCCGCGGCGGCGAAACGCTCGCAGTCCTCCGCGGCGGAGGCCTCCAGCCATTCGAGATGGTAGAGCAGAAGGCAGTCGTAGTCCCGGCGCAATGTGGCGGCGGGACGTTCCGCCAGGGTGATCTCGTCGATGAAGTCGAAGTCCTGATGCCGTGACAGCAGCGTTTCGGCCAGCGCGTGCGTCTGCGCCTCGATCGGGTGATCGACCGCCACAGTGTCGGCCCACCCCCCGCGGAAGGCGCAGTAGATTGAGGTCGATGGATAGAGCACCAGCAGCCGGCGCTCGGGTGTGCTGTCGGCGATACGCCGGCACTTGCGGGCCAGCGGCCGCAGCAGATCGCCCATGATGGGCCACTCGCTGTGCTGGTAGAAGATCGAGGGCGGCACCTCGTCCTTGCGCGGACCGTCGAGCGAGTAGGAGAGCCCGTGCATGTTGAAGTAGGTGATGCCCAGCGCCAGTTGGAAATCGAGCTGGTAGGCGAGATCCCGCAGGGCCACCTCGTTGCCCATCACGGCCAGGGCGTCGCTGCCTGCCTGCGGCTTGCCGAAGAGGCGCGCGGCCGAGGTGACGACCTTGACGCCGGTATGGTAGGCGGCGGCGTCCGGCAGGGCCACATGGAAGCCCAGGGGGTCGGTGCAGGGCACGTCGAGATGGCGGCAGCAGCGCAGCTCGTTGGGCCACCAGATGGCGACGATCGAGAGCCACTCGGTGCGCGTGAGATGTCCGATGCTCTCGATGCCGTGACGGTGGCACCAGTCGGCCACGCGGTCCAGGTAGTTTGTGCACTGCAGGCGCATCTGGGTGAGGCGGAAGTGGTGGCGGATGAGCGGCGAGCGCGCGTCGAGGTCGAGGACCAGGTGCGGCAGCAGCGGCAGGAGGTCGTAGCCGTGCTCGCCGCGGAATTCGCCGGGGAAGGAGCGTGTCCACGGAAAATCGCTGGCGGGGGCCGGCTCGTCTAGGAAGGAGGCTACGAACCGGCGCCCGAAGCTCTCGCCGTATCGTCCGAGGTACGCCTCGTGCGTGTAGCCGAGAAAGGCGTCGATGGCCGCCGGGTTGAGGATGTCGCAGCTGTGTCCGCCCTCGCGGAAAGCGGCCTGAACGACAACCACCGTGCATTCCGGCCCGGCGGGGGCGTCCCACAGGATGCTGAAATGCCGCTCCTTCAGGGAGCAGCGCCGGTGCGGCGCCCCGATCTTGACCTGGGTCGAGTAGGCCGTGGTTCTGACTTGGCGCGGCCCCCACTGCTGACGGATCGATCCGGCATAGGCCGTGATATCCGTGAGACGTCCATCGCCGTCCACGGCGAAGGCGCGCAGCACAGTGGCCTGGGTTTCCAGGACGATCTCCGCAGTCGCGCCGCCCGGCACCCGGCGCACGGTGAAGACCAGGTGGCTCGAGCGGAACTCGGGATGCTCCCAGACCACGCGGTTGCCGGCGTCGGGCGATGGAAAGTAGTCCTCGTCCCAGATGGCCACGGCCAGGCCGCAGCGTTGGCACTCGTCGGAAATCGTGTCGATGATCTCGAACCACTTCTCCGACAGGTAGGGCGTTGTGAGCC
The DNA here is from genome assembly GCA_964426115.1 of uncultured Lentisphaerales bacterium. Lineage (GTDB taxonomy): Bacteria > Verrucomicrobiota > Kiritimatiellia > RFP12 > JAAYLN01 > JAAYLN01. The sequence goes on from CAYRPP010000124.1 coordinate 5,289, forward strand.
CCGCACGGGCATGCGGATAGATGCATTCGTAGCCCGCCGCGGCGAAGGCGCGCACGTGTGCGCGCGCCTCGTCCGGTCGCAGACGGTGGTTCAGAAAATATTGGGCGGCGACATGCAGCGTGTTCATGGCGGATTACTGGGCAACGGGGGTTAAGGCGCGGGCAGGGGCGGTTACTTGCGGGGTTTCTGATCCTGTGACGAGAAGGCAGACCCGAAGTGCGCGAGGAAGAACTTCTTTTCGCTCATCCACCATCCCGTCGCGGGACGGGTGAGCATGGGCCGCATGCAGGTGGTCATCTGCAGCGTGACAACCATGAGGATCATGAACCACAGCTTGATGCCTCCCTGCTGCTGGAAGAGGACGCAGGCCCTCAGCTTGCCCACAAACCGGATGGCAAACGACATGGCTACGAGCCAGATTGTCAGCGTCAGCCAGACGATGAAAGGCAGGTTACGCGTGGAGACGGCGAACAACCAGGCTACGGGCGCCAGGCCAGCCAGGAGCAGCCCGACCATG
>CAYRPP010000125.1:0-5780 GCA_964426115.1 uncultured Lentisphaerales bacterium
AGGTCGAGATGATGTTCGGCTTCCGCACCCTCCAGGCGCAGGGCGACAACCTGGCTTTCCTGGCCAATGCCGTGGAGAAGCTCTCCGGCAGCGCCGAACTGGCCGCCATCCGCTCGCGCGGCACCAGCCAGCGTCCCTTCACGCGCGTCGACGAGCTCGAGTTCCGTGCCGCGAATGCCTGGCGCCAGGAGGAGGAGAGCCTGAACGCCGAGCTGCAGCAGACGCAGCAGCAGCTTAACGAGCTCCAGAGCCAGAAACAGGGCTCGCAGAAGTTCATCCTCTCCAAGGAACAGGAGGAGGCCATCCGCCGTTTCCAGCAGAAGCAGGCCGACGTCAAGCGGCAGCTCAAGCAGGTGCGGCGCAACCTGACCCGCGACATCGAACGCCTCGGCGTCCGCGTCAAGGTGCTCAACATCGCCGGCATTCCCCTGCTCGTCACGCTCTTCGGCATAGCGCGCGGCGTTCTCGGCCGCCGCAGCCAGTAGCCACCGAAAGGAAAGCACGTCATGAAATCGAAACAACTTATCCTCCTGATGATTGCCGCGCTGGTGCTGATCGGCCTGGCCAACTGGAGCGGCCGTCGCCGCCAGTCGCCCGCGGCCGCGCTCGCGGGCGCCGCCCTGCTGCCCGGATTCGATGTCAATGCCGTGGCCGCAGTCGAAATCCATGAGAAGGACCAGACCCTGCGTCTCGCGCGGGACGGCGAGGTCTGGTGCGTGACGAACGCATACAACTATCCGGCCGATTTCCAGCGCCTGGCCCAGCGGCTCGTCGCGCTGCGCGACGTCAAGATCGGCCAGGTCCAGCGTGGCATGACGATCAAGGACGAGGACGCGACACTTGTGAAGCTGATCGATGCGCGCGGCCAGTCGCTGACCGAACTGCTCCTCGGCGCCGCGCGCCAGGCCCGCGGCGACGGCGGCAACATGGGCTACTACCGCCCGAGCGATGGGCGCTACCTCTCGCGCGACGGCGGCGAGGTCTTCCTCGTCAAGGAGTCGCTCGACGACTGGACCGCCGCCGCCGAGGGCTGGCTCGACACGCAGATTCTGAGCATCCCGCCCGACGACATCGCCACGATCGAGATGCGCGGCGCCACCGGCGGCGAACCCGTGATGCTTGACCGCACCTCCGGCAGTCTCAAGCTCGCCGGACTCGACGAAGCGACGGAGCAGCTCGATAGCGCGCGCGTCGGCGGCGTCGATGCCGCGCTAAACTACCTGCGCTTCAACCGGATCGCCGACCCCGGCTTACCCGCCGAGGCGCTCGGCTTCGCCACCGGGCACATCTTCCGGGTGACCCTCAAGAACGGCGACATCTACAATGCGTCGCTGGGCGCCGTGGCCGAAGGCAACCGCTACTTCAGGGTTGGCGTCGAGTCCGGGCCGCCCTCCACCAACGCGGCCCTGCGCGCGGAGGCCGAGACGCGCGTCGCGGCGGCCAACGGCCGGTTGAACCCCTGGACCTTCCTGATCGCCTCCTATACCGCCGAGAACATGGTGCGCACGCGCGACGAACTGGTGTCGCCCAAGCCGGCCGCGACCAACGCCCCCTCCGCCGATGCCGCCGCCCCGGCAGAACCGGCCACACCGGCGGAACCGGCAGCCACGGCTGCGCCGGCCACCCCGGCGAAAGCTGAGCCCGCGCGTCCCGACGCCTAACCCGGGAGTTGCCATGGACTTGCAGAAGACAACCAACCTGATCTCTGCGCAGGGCGCGCTGATCGAACAGCTCCGCCAGGAGATTCACAAGGTGCTGGTGGGCCAGGAGAAGCTGGTCGACCGCATGCTGATCGCGCTTATCAGCGGCGGGCATATCCTCTTGGAAGGCGTGCCCGGCCTGGCCAAGACCACGGCCGTGCGCACGCTGTCGCAGGCGCTCGGCCTCCAGTTCCAGCGCATCTCCTTTACGCCCGACCTGCTGCCCGCGGATGTCGTCGGCACGCTGATCTACAGTCAGAAGGACGGCACCTTCCTGCCCCGCAAGGGGCCGGTTTTCACCAATCTGCTGCTGGCCGACGAGATCAACCGCGCCCCGGCGAAGGTGCAGAGCGCGCTGCTCGAAGCCATGCAGGAGCAGCGCGTCACGCTGGGCGACACGACCTACTGCCTCCCGGCGCCCTTCCTCGTGCTCGCCACGCAGAACCCCATCGAGCAGAAGGGCACCTATCCGTTGCCCGAGGCGCAGGTCGACCGCTTCATGATGAAGTGCATCGTGGACTACCCCTCGCGCGACGACGAGCGACGCATCATGAACCGCTTCTCACGGCCGCTTAACGCCGAAATCGCGCCGGTCATGAGCGCCGAACAGGTCGCCACGCTCCGCGACGTCCTTGACCAGGTATACTGCGACGAGAAGGTCGGCGAGTACATCCTCGATATCGTGCAGGCCACGCGCGAGCCCAAGGCCTTCGGCTTGGCGGCGATGGCCAATCAGATCGAGATGGGCGCCTCGCCGCGCGCGTCGCTCTGGCTCAACATCGGCGCCCGCGCCAACGCGCTGCTCCACGGACGCGCCTACGCCACGCCGCAGGACGTCAAGGAGATCGCCCGCGATGTGCTGCGCCACCGCGTCATGCTGACCTACGAGGCCGAGGCCGAGAACGTCGGCGCCGACCAGGTTGTCGAGACGATCCTCGGCGCCATCCCCGTGCCCTGATCCGGAACGGCGGTGGGCGCATGGCCAGGACCGACACACGGCAGGAAGAGACTTCCGCGCTCATGCGGCGCGTGGCCGGCATCCGCCTGCTCACCGTGCGCCTGGTCAACGAGCAGTTCGCTGGCGACTACCATTCGAGCTTCAAGGGGCAGGGGATCGAGTTCGACGAGGTGCGCCCCTACATCCCAGGCGACGATGTGCGCGCGATCGACTGGAACGTCACGGCCCGCAGCGGTACGCCGCACATCAAGCGCTTCGCCGAGGAGCGCGAGCTGACCGTGATCTTCCTCGTGGATGTCTCGGGCTCGCAGGCCTTCGGTTCGGGACAGCGCACGAAGTCGGAACTGGCCGCGCTCCTGACCTGCCTGCTGGCCATGGCGGCGGTGCAGAATGCCGACAAGATCGGGCTGGTCAACTTCAGCGACCGCATCGAGAAGGTCATTCCCCCGCGCAAGGGGCGCACCGCCGTCATGCGTCTCGTGCGCGATGTGCTCGCCGCCGAACGGGACACCGGGCAGGGGACCGACATCGCCGCCGCCCTGCGCTACCTAAACCGCATCCAGAAACGCCGCGCGCTGGTCTTCCTCATTTCCGACTTCCAGGACCGCGACTTCGCCGACGAGCTACGCACGACGGCGCAGCGGCACGATCTGGTGGCGCTGGCAGTCGAGGACCCGCGCGAGGCGCAGCTCTCGAATGCCGGCCTGGTCGAGGTGCAGGATCCGGAAACCGGCGATCTCGTCCTGATCGACACCGGGTCGCCGAGCGTACGGCAGCACTTTGCGGAGGCCGCCGCGGCCGAGCGCACCGCGTTGCGGCAGACGCTCATGCGCTACGGCATAGATGGCGAGTGGTTCTCGACCGACGACAGCGACGAGGCCACCGTACACCGGTTGCGTCGTCTCTTCAATCGCCGTGAACGGCGCGGCGGGAGGCGACACCGGTGAGCCGCGCACTCAACCATTTTCCGTGGTTCCGTCCGGCTACGGTCCGTTGGCGTCGCGGACTCCTGTTGGCCTTGGCCTGCGGCGCACTGTCGCTGCGGGCCGGCAGCGAGACGCCGCCGGCGGTGCTGCAGGAGAACCTCTCGTGGGGCTCGGTCGAGATCCGGTTGCGCGCCGAGCCCGCCGAGGTGCGGCTGGAACAGGATCTGAACGTGGTTCTGACCGTCACGGCGCCTGCCACGCAGCAGGTGGAACTGCCCGACCTGCGCGACCGCTTCCAAGGGTTTACCGTCGCTGAAGGCTTTCCGCGCGATCCGGTGACGCTGCCCGACGGTCGCCGCAGCCGCGAGTACCGCTGGCGGCTGGTGCCCGGCGTGGCCCAGGATGAATACCGTCTGGCCCCCTTTGCGGTGACGGTGCGCGAGGGCGCGACCGTGCGCAGCTTCGCCACGCGTCCCGTGCGGTTTCCCGCCGCGGCACGGGACGCCTCCGTCTCGGGCGGCGTCGAGCTCGATCCGAAGCCCTACTGGATCGCCCCGACACGCCGCATGCTGGCCAATTTCATCGTGCTGGCCGGTCTGGCCGTGGTGCTGGCGCTCTTCGTGGCGCGCCTCGTGCGTTACCTGCGCCACCAGGTCCGCCTGCGCCGGCTCTCGCCCCGCGAGCGCGCCTTCGCTGAATTGGAACGGCTTCTGAACCGCCGCCTGATCGAACAGGGCCTCTTCAAGGATTTCTTCATCGAGCTGACGCAGGTTGTGCGGCGCTACATCGAGCGCACGCACGGAATCCGAGCGCCCGAACAGACCACCGAGGAGTTTCTCGCGGCCGCCGAGCGCCACCCCCGTTTCACGCCCGCCGTGATTGCCAGCCTGCGCGACTTCCTGCAGTCGGCCGACCTCGTCAAGTTCGCCGGCCAGGACGCCAGTGTCGAGGTGGCCGACGGCGCCGTGCGTACGGCCCGGGTCTATATCGAGCAGGATGCCGCCACGCAGGCTACGCCGGAGACGGCGGGGAAGGGAGGCTGAGCCGCATGTTCCGCTTCGCCACGCCGCTCGCCTTCCTGCTCCTGCTGCCCTGGGGCGTCGCCATCTGGCGGCTCTTCCGGCGCGGACCGCGGCGCGCGCTGTTCTTCGCGCCCATGCACCGGCTGCCGGCCCGCACGGCGGGCTGGCGCAGCGTGGCGGCGCGACTCCTGCCGGCGTTCTTCGCCCTCGGCACCCTGTTGCTGATCGTCGCCGCGGCGCGGCCCCAGACCTTCTTCGCCCGCGAGCGCCGCACGGTCGATGCCCTGGCGATCGCCATGGCGGTCGACGTCTCCGGTTCCATGGAGGCCCTCGACCTGACCGAGGGCACGCCGACGGGGCCCAATGCGCAGACGCGCCTGGATGTGGTCAAGTCGGTCTTCGGCCGCTTCATCCGCCAGAGGCCCGACGACCTGATCGCGCTGGTGGCCTTCGGCGGCTACGCCTCGACGCGCAGTCCGCTGACCGCCGACCATGCGGCCCTCCTCCAGATCCTCAAGGCCACCTCCATTCCCCGGAACGCCGTCGACGAGCAGGGCCGCACCGTCTCGCAGGAGGAACTGCTGACGGCCATCGGCGACGGGCTGGCCACCGCCTGCGCGCGGCTACAGGACGCCGAGCCCAAGACCCGCATCGTGGTGCTGCTCAGCGACGGGGAGTCCAATACCGGCATCATCAGCCCCGAGACGGCCGCCGAGACGGCCGCCAAGCTGGGCTTCCGGGTCTACACCATCGGCGTCGGCTCGACTGGGCGCGCCCCCTTCCGGGTGCGCGATGAATTCGGGCGTGACCGGATCGCCTACGGCGAGGTCACCCTGAACGAGACGCAGCTCCGGCAGATCGCCGAGAAGACCTCGGGACGCTATTTCAACGTCCGCGATGCCGAGGGGTTCCGGCGGGCGATGGATGCCATCGGCGAACTGGAGACGACGCGCATCACACGCAACGTCTACAACCAGTACAACGAGAAGTTCTTGCCCTTCATGGCGCTCGGTACGCTGCTGGCGGCCGGCAGCGTCCTGCTCAACCTGTTCATCGTGCAACGTCCCCTGTAGCTGATACTGTCATATGCGGTTTGTCTATCCATGGCTCCTTACCGGCCTGCTGCTGCTCCCGCTGGCGGGGCTGCTCGGCTTCTGGGTGCTGAGCCTGGGCG
>CAYRPP010000126.1:0-5758 GCA_964426115.1 uncultured Lentisphaerales bacterium
CGATGTCCTCGATGTCCACCACGTCGGTCGGCTCCAGGAAGCGCGAGCGCTTCCGTGCGTTGAGATTGTCCGTCTTGCTGCGTCGGCCTGTCCGACCGCCTTTTTCGCCAGTTCGCATGTTTGTGTCTCCTTGTCGTCCGTCGTTCCGGCACGGCGTGCCGGCTTGATTCGGGCTGCGTTGTTCTCAGAAGGGGAGGTCTTCCTCGTCGCCACCGGTCTCCGGCGGCGGTGTTTCGGCCGGGGCCGCGTGGACGTCCTTATCGGCCGCGGATGCGGCGGCCGCCGCGGGCGGATCGTCCCCCTCTGCCGGCTCCGCGCGCCGCGGCCCGGAAGAGAGGAACTGCACGCGGTCAGCGCGCACGCTGAGGCGGTTGCGCGTCTCCCCCTGGGGGTTCTTCCACTCGTCGTAGACCAGGCGGCCCTCGACGAGCACCGGGCTGCCCTTTGTCAGGTACTGGTTGCAGGTCTCGGCCTGGCGGTCCCAGGCCGCGACATCGACATAGCAGACGACCTCGCGCGTCTGCCCGTCCTGGCGGCCGCGGTAGGTCTCGCTCACCGCCAGCCGGAAATGGGTCACCGCCGTGCCGGAGGGCGCGTGGCGCATTTCCGGCGCGCGGGTCAGGTTGCCCATGAGGATGACGCGGTTGAAGCTGGCCATGGCGCAGGCGCCTCCCGTACGCGGTCAACGGTCGTCGGACAGCTCGCCCGCCACGTCCGTTGCGGCGGCGGCGGCGGCCTGCGCCGCAGCGGCGGCCTCGGCCTTCGCCTTGCGCCGCGCCGCCTGGTCGATCACCAGTTGCTCGCGGCGCTCGTCGACGGCGAGGATCTGGACGCGGAAGATCTCCTCCATGATCGCGTAGCGCGCGCGCAGGGCGCTGATCTTGCCGGGCTCGATGGCAAAGCGGATGCGGATGTAGACGCCGCTGTCGCGCTTGCGCATCGGCCGCGCGAAGTTGCGCTTGCCCAGCGTCTCGGAACCCACCAGTTCGCCGCCCAGGCGGGTGATCTCGGCGCCGACCTTCTCGACGAGCTTGTCCAGCCCCTCGTCCTTCGGAGCGTTTACAAAGATGTAGAGAGCGTCATACTTCTTCATCATGGGTTCAACCCCGTTCGTTGGTCACGGAAGGCTCCGCGCCCGCCGCGTTCCATCCATTGTACCGGTTCATCGCCGCATCCACGCCCTGTGCCACCAGGCACAGGACGGCGTCGGCCGCCACGGCCATCGCCTGCCGCACGGCCGCTTCCTCGCCGGGCGCGAGCCGTCCCAGCACATGTTCGATCAACTCTTCTCCCGCCGCACCGCGGCCAATGCCCACGCGCACCCGCGCGAAGGCCTCCGTCCCGCAGGCGCCGATCACGGACAACAGTCCACGATGGCCGCCCGCCCCGCCCCCCGGCCGGACGCGCACGCGTCCCGCCGGCAAGTCGGCGTCGTCCGCGACGACCACCAGGTCCGCCGGCGCCACGTCGTAGTAGCGCAGCAGCGCCCCGACCGCATCGCCGCTCAGATTCATGAAGGTCTGCGGCTTCGCCAGCAGCAACTCCGCCCCTTCCACCCTGACCCGCGCCAGGCAGGCCTTCAGGCGCGCCTGCTGACGCCACGCGCCCTGCAGCCTGCCGGCCAGCAGGTCGAGCACATCGAAACCGGCGTTGTGCGGCGTGCGCGCGTACGCGGTCCCGGGATTGCCCAGCCCTGCCACGATCTTCAAGCCCATTCCAGAACCGGTCGAATACTACTTCTTCGCGGCAGCGCCCTTCTTCTCGGCACCCTTCTTCTCGGCGCCCTTCTCGGCCGCGCCCTTCTCGGCCGCGCCCTTCTCGGCGGCGCCCTCGGCCGCCGCCGGCGCGGCCGCCTTGCCTTCCGCGCCCTCCGCCGGGGCCTCGGCGCCCTCGGCGGGCGTCTCCGCCACGACCTCCTCGGCCGCCGGCTCGACCACCGCCGCGATAGGCACGTCCCCGCGCGTGATCAGCGTGTAGCGCTCGCCCAGCCGCAGGTCGGCCGCCGTCAGCGAGTCGCCGATCTTCATCGCGGAGATGTCGACCGTGAAGCTCTCGACAAAGTCGGCGGGCAGGCACTCGATCAGCACCTCGCGGGTCATCTGCGTCAGCACGCCGCCCTCGGTGCGCACGCCCTCGGCCTCGCCGGCCAGCCGGATCGTCACTGTCGCGCGCATCTTCCTGGACATGTCCACCTCGCCGAAGTCGACATGGATCGGACGGCCGCTGATGACGTCGCGCTGGATCTCGCGCAGCAGGGCGTTGACCGGCTGTCCCGCGACATCGAGCACCACGAGCACCTGGTCGCTTGACTGGCCGCGGGTGGCCATCATGAAGTCGTGCGCGTCGAGCTGCAGGGTCTCCGTCGTCCGCGACAGGCGGGTCAGCGCCGCCGGGATCTGGCCCGCGCGGCGGACGCGCCGCGCCTCGCCGGAGCCATTCGCCGCGCGCGCGGCCGCCTGGATTCTGATTTCATTCGCCATGGCTTCTACCTCTACATCGGATCCTGCGGATCCTTACTCCAAACTACAGGTTGAACAAGGAGCTGACAGACTGGTCGTTGTGGATGCGCAGCACGGCCTCCCCGAGCAGTTCGCCGACCGAAAGCACGGTTACCGGCAGGCCGCCGGTCTCGCCAATGGGCACGGTGTCCGTGACCACCAGCTCCTTCACGGGCGACTGCCGCAGGCGTCCGATCCCCTGCTCCGTGAAGGTGGCATGCGTGACCGCCGCGCGGACGCTGCGGGCGCCATGCTCCACGAGCAGCTTCGACGCCGCGCAGAGGGTGCCGCAGGTCGTCGCCATGTCGTCGACCATGACCACGTCCTTGCCCCGCACATCGCCCACCACGCTGAACGCCTCGACATCCATCCCAATGCGCTGCTTGGCCACGATCGCCAGCCCCGTGCCGAGCATCTTGGAATAGGCGTAGGCGGCCTTCACGCCGCCGGTGTCCGGAGAGACGACGACCGGGTCGGGCAGCTCCAGCTCCCGCAGGTACTTGGAGATCGCCGGCGAGGCGTAGAGGTGATCGACCGGAATGTCGAAGAAACCCTGGATCTGCTGCGCGTGCAGGTCGACCGTCAGGATGCGGTTGGCGCCCGACGCCACCAGCAGGTTGGCCACCAGCTTGGCCGTGATCGGCACCCGCGGCTGGTCCTTGCGGTCCTGGCGCGCGTAGCCGAAATAGGGCAACACCGCCGTGATGCGCCGGGCCGAGGCGCGGCGCATGGCGTCGATCATGATCAGCAGCTCCATCAGCATCTCGTTGGGCTGCTTGCAGACCGACTGCACGATGAAGACGTCGCGGCCGCGGATGTTGTCGCGGATCTTGACGAACGTCTCGCCGTCCGGGAAACGGTTGATGTCGACCGCTCCCAGTTCCATGCCGACATACGCGGCGATGCGCTCGGAGAGCGGCCGGTTCGACGTCCCGGAAAAAATCTTCATTGTTGCGACACCTTCGCCCGGCGCCTGCCGGCCTTACGCTTCACCATTCCCGCCACCCGGCGGTGATGGTTGCCCGACATGGACTCGAACCATGACTCAGGGCTCCAAAAACCCATGTGCTGCCATTACACCATCGGGCAATGTCCAGGTCAACCGACTCCATAAGTCGCCCGGCAGATCCCGGCGTATCCGTTCGCCCTGCCCAACATCCTCGACCAGCGCGAATACCGTCGCGCCGCTGCCGGACAACAACACACCCGGCGCGCCGGCCGCCTTCAGCAGTTGCGCCACGCGCGCCACCGCGGGGTGCTTCTGGAAGACACCGGCCTCGAGTCCGTTGAACAAGCCCTGGGCGGCGGCCCGTGGGCCGCCTCCAAGGAGTGCGGAATGTACTATCGTATAGGAATCCCGCTCCGAGGTCAACACTCCAGAACAGGAGCGGTAGACCTCGGCCGTGGAGACCGCGATTCCGGGATTGACGAGCAGCACCGGCAACCGGGGAATCCGGCCGGCGGCGTCCGGCCAGGCCGCGGCTACCCGCTCGCCGCGGCCCTCCAGGCGCACCGCCCCGCCATGGACGAGCCCGGGCACGTCGCTGCCCAGCTCCTGAGCCAGCCCGATGAGCGTCTCGCGCGGCCAGCCCAGGCCCCAGAGTTGATTCAGCGCGACCAGCATGGCGGCGGCATCGGCGCTGCCGCCGCCGAGCCCCCCGCCGACGGGGATGCGCTTGACGATGCTCACGGCCAGCGGCTGCGGCACGCCCGCGCGCCGGCGCACCAGGCCGGCCGCCCGCATGGCGAGATTCTCCGCCGCCGGACCGATCGATGCAATCTCCACCCCGTCCGCCACCACCTCGAGCACGTCGCGCGGCGCCTCGCGGATTTCGAGTCGGTCGCAAAGATCGAGGGGCATCAGCAGGCTGCGGATGTCGTGGTAGCCGTCCGGGCGGCGCCCGAGAATCTCGAGCGTCAGGTTGATCTTGGCCGGGGCATTGATCCAGCAGCCTTTTTTCCCGATCGACATAGCCCTTCCGTATACCACAGGCATCCGCGGGGATGCAATAGCGGCCATCGGCTCCCCATGCGTCCTTCACGCTTCGGTTCCTCTCGCATCTCGCACTCCCCGCGGCAAACCGTATGCTTGCCGGAAGCGGCCGGATGAACTACGCTCTCCGGCATGTCCCTGATGAATGCCTTCCGCATAGTGCTGGTCGAGCCGCTATACAGCGGCAACGTGGGATCGGTCTGCCGCGCCATGGCCAACATGGGCTTCTCGGACTTGACGCTGGTCGCGCCCCGGATCGTCGACGGCTGGGAGGAGGGCGAGAAGTTGGCAGTGCATGCGGGAGGGCTGTTGCGCGACCGGCGCGAGGTGGCCACACTGGAGGCGGCCGTGGCCGACTGCGCCGCCGTCGTCGGCACGACGGCGCGCCTGGGGCTCTACCGCCAGCACGTGCGTACGCCGCGCGAATGGGCGCCGGCGCTGCTGCAGATTGCCGCGCGCGGGCGCGTTGCGCTCGTCTTCGGCCGCGAGGACAACGGCCTGGCCAACGACGAGATCGCGCGCTGCACGCACCTTGTGCGGATACCCACGGACACGGGCTACGTCTCCCTCAACGTGGCCCAGGCGGCGATGATCTGCTGCTACGAGATCTTCGTGGCCGGCGGCGCCTTCGAGGCGCCCGCCGAGAAGTCGGCCCCGGCGGCCGCCGCGCAGCGCTCCCGCCTGCTGGCGCTCTGGCGGCAGGCGATGCTGGCCATCGGCTTTATGCACGCGGAGAAGGCCGACCACATGATGCAGGGCTTCCAGCGCATCTTCTCGCGCGGCGTCCAGACCGCCGACGACGCACACATCATGATGGGCGTGGCGCGGCAGGCGTTGTGGTCCGCCGGACACCCCGTGCCGCCGGATCCCAAACCGTGAGCGATACGCGACAACCTGTCGCCGCATCATGCTCCAGCCCTTGCGCCAGCGGCTCCCGGTGATGCCCCGGTGATGCCCGAGGCAGGATTTGCCAGCCAGTCTGGTTTCTGTTACGCTGATGCCCGATTGGAATGGCGGGCATGCCGCCGCGGATTTGGTGCGCGCAGCATCATGGACGGGGCTTGGCACATGGGGCTGAACAGCAACAGCAGCAGCAGCAGTGGGGAGGCGCGGAAACCGCGCATCCTGATCGTCACGCCGGAGATCACCTACCTGCCGGCGGGCATGGGCAATCTGGCGCAGGCGACCAACGCCAAGGCGGGGGGCCTGGCAGACGTCTCGGCCTCGCTGGTCTCGGCGCTCTTCGAGCTGGGGGCCGACGTGCATG
>CAYRPP010000127.1:0-5752 GCA_964426115.1 uncultured Lentisphaerales bacterium
CGTTGACGATGGCCGCGACGATCCCCTCGACCTCGCCGTTGCCGAGCTTGGTCTTGGTCTGGCCCTCGAACTGGGGCTGCGGCACCTTGACGCTGACGATGACCGTGAGGCCCTCGCGGATGTCGTCGCCGCTCATGCTCTCGTCGTTGTCCTTGACGAGCTTGTTGTCGGCGGCGTACTTGTTGATCGTCCGCGTGAGCGCCGAGCGGAAGCCGCTGAGGTGCGTGCCCCCCTCGATCGTGTTGATGTTGTTGCAGTAGCTGTGCTCGTTCTCCGTGTAGGCGTCGGTGTACTGCAGGCCGATCTCGCACTCGACGCCCTCCTTCGCTCCGCAGAGGAGGATGACCGAGGGATGCACGGGCGTCTTGTTCGTGTTGAGGTAGCGGACGAACTCGACGATGCCGCCCTCGAAGCGGAAGCGCTCCGTGCGCTCGCTGTCGACGTCGGTGATCGTGATGGCGACGCCGCGGTTCAGGAAGGCCAGCTCGCGCAGGCGGTTGGCCAGGATGTCCCACTCGAAGGTGTCGCAGGTGAAGATCGTGCTGTCCGGCAGGAACGAGACGCGGGTGCCGGTGTGGGTCGAGGTGCCGATCTCCTGGAGCTCGGTGACCGGCACGCCGCGCTCGAAGCGCTGGTGGTAGAGCTTCCCGTTGCGGCGGACCTCGACGACGAGCCACTCGCTCAGGGCGTTGACGCAGGAGACGCCGACGCCGTGGAGACCGCCGGAGACCTTGTAGTTCGTGCCGTCGAACTTGCCGCCGGCATGGAGCGTCGTCAGGACGACCTCGACGGCGGGGCGCTTCTCCGTCGGGTGCAGGTCGACGGGAATGCCGCGCCCGTCGTCCGTGACGGTGCACGAGCCGTCGGGGTTGATCGCGACCTCGATGTGGCTGCAGTAGCCGGCCAGCGCCTCGTCGATCGAGTTGTCGACCACCTCGTAGACCAGGTGGTGGAAACCCCGCGCGCCGGTGTCGCCGATGTACATCGCGGGGCGCTTGCGGACCGCCTCCATGCCTTCCAGGACCTGGATGTTGGCAGCCGTGTACTGCGAGGCCCCTCCGGGCAGGCCGGCAGGCTGCGAAGAGGATTGCACGGAATCGGCGGGGGTTGATTCGGCGGGGGAATCCGATGCTTTTTCGCTCATGAAAACCGGGACTCTTTCGTGGCCTATTCAAAATATTATCATATAGTATTGAACGCGCGCGCGCAATGTTATAAAGTCCATATATGTCCTTGGCTCCCGGCATGACGCTGGATCCCGCCACGCGCGAGGCGCTGTCGCGGCTCGTCGCGCAACTCCCCGACGCGGCCGTCGTGGCGTATGCCCGTTCCACGCCGTCCTTCGCCGACGGCGGATTCAGGATCGACCGCGCGGCGCAGATCCGCGCCCGCATCGCGCAGCTCGCGCAGGCGGGCGAGGTAATCGACGCACCGCTGCGCCGCCTGCTGGCGCGCCACAGCCTCAACGCGGCCGTCGTCGCACCGCTCTCGGCGGACTTCCTGCACGACCATGCCGCGGCCCTGGCCGCCCTCTTCGGCGCGCCGCCCATGCGACTGGCGCGCCTGCTGGACGAGCGCGACGCGATCCGCGAGCGGGAGGCGGCCGCGCCGCCGCCCGCCGCGCAGGCGGACGCCGGCCCCGCGGATGAGCCGGAACGCTCCGCCCGCGGGGCGCGGGAACTGCGCGAGCGCCTGGCCATGCTCATGGACACGGTGGCCGCCTGCACCCTGTCCGGAGACGGAAGCCCGGCGCCCGGCGCGCGCGTGGCGCCCGACGAGGCGCGGGCGCGGCTCGAGGAACAGATCCGCGAGGACCGGCATGCGCTGCGCAGCCTCAAGGGGGTCGAGGAACGCGCCCGGCGGCTTCAAAAGCAGCTCGAGACGTGCCAGGAGGATCTCCGGCGCGCCCAGTCCGCCCAGGCCGGCGCCGCGGCCGCAGAGCGCCAGGCGCGCCAGGCGGTCCAGCGGCTCGAGGCCGACCTGCGGCGCTACCGGGACGATACCGAGGCGCAGGTGAGCCGTCTCGTCGAGGCGCGTCTGGCGGAGGAGTTCTGCAGTTGGCTGGGCGGCCCGCGCGCCCGCGCCGCGAAGGAGGCCGCGCGCGCGGAGGCCGCGGAGGGCGCGGAAGATCCGCTGCTGGCGCAGGCGGAGGCGGCGCTCGAGGCGCAGGCGCGGGCCGACCGCGCCAGCGGCACGCGCGCCATCGTGCAGGAGCGCCTGCGGCGGATCGAGACCATGATGACGCGCTGCGCCGACGCTCTCGGCAACGCCCTGCGTCCTCTGCCGTCGCTGGCGGCGACGGCCGAAGCGCTGCGGGCCGAGGCCGACCGGCTGCGGCGCGTGCTGGAGATGCAGGAGGCGCCGGACGGATTGCGCCCGCCGCTGGCCGCGGCCGTAAACAGCGCCCCGGCCGAGTCGCTCGCGGCGTGGCGCGAGGCCATCGGCCAGCTCCGGACCTGCGGCGCGCTGGGGGCTGAGGCGGCGGAGGCGCTGCTGGCGACCCTGCACCGGCGCCAGGCCGCGCTGGCACAGACCGCGGAGCCTGCGCCGGAGGCCAGGGACGAGGATCTGGCGAGCCCGCGCGACCGCCTGCGCGCCGTGCTGCTGGGCCAGCTCCCCGGCATCCTATTGCTGGACGGCCACAACGTGCTCTTCGGCCTGCAGGCGCGCTACCGCCGCCCGCAGGATCACGTCTATCCCGGACGCCAGGCGCGCGACTGGCTGGTCGGCGACATGGTGCGGCTGGCGGCGGACCGGCCGACCTGCCGCGTGCGGGTTGTCTTCGACGGTTCCGAGCGCAGCGATTCGAACCACTCCACGAACGTCGCCGCGATCTATTCCGGCGGCGAGGGCGAGCACCGCGCCGACAAGGTGCTGATCGAGGAGCTGCGCTTCTTCCGGCAGGCATCGGACACGGTCGCGATCATGCTGGTGACCAACGACAACGCGCTCGCCGGCGAGGCCGCGCGGCTGGGGGCGCTGCCGCTCGCCCCGGCCGACCTGATCCCGTTCCTGGGGTGATACCGTCCGGCCGGCGCCTCAAAAAAAATGCAACAATTGCACCGTTATTTTTTGGCATGGCGTATGGTCAAGCAAAATCAGATTGCAGAGGGAGCACGTTTTCATGCGATGGACACTGATCGTGGGGGTGATGTTCTGCAGCTTTGGGGCCATGGGAGCCAGCTTCGAACCGACCGCCCTCTCCCGGATCTTGCGGCCGTCGGCCCGCATGCAATCGTTTGCGGAGCTGATGACGAACCATGTCTCCGCGACCCCCACCGTGCGTCCCAACCTGCCCAACGCGCCAACGCCCCCATGCTGCGCGAAGCTGGCAATGGGCGGGCATCTGCGGAGTGGTTCGCCTGCGATCGACGCGGGTTTCGCCGCCGCGCCGCGGCTCGACTTCGAGGGCCAGGCGCGCGACTCCGCCCCCGACATCGGCGCGGACGAATACGCCGGCTTCGCCGGCGGCGACAGCGACGGGGACGGCCTCGGCGACGCGGCCGAGGTCGAGGTGTACGGCACGGACCCCTACGACTCCGACTCCGACGGCGACGGCCTGCCCGACAGGACGGAGCTCGCCGTGGGGTCCGATCCGACCGCCCCCTTCAACTTCCGCGTCACCGTGCTGGGTAGCGCGACCAACCGCACCGGCGTTGCCGCGCCGCTCCGCGCCTGCCACGGCTGGAGCGAAGGGGCGTGGAGCACTTCGACGGCCACGAACCTGCCCGCGTCCGGCGACTTCGTCTTCGATGTATTTTCTGATGCGGTCAACTCCGGCGCCTGGGTCAACGTGTTCTGCGACTTCGACGCCGACGGCGCCGTGGACGCGGTCACCGAGCCGGTCTACAGCCAGCCCGTCATCGTCACGGGCGCCTGCCACCGCATGTCCTTCGACCTGCGCGACTGGGACGGCGACGGCGTGCCCGACTGGGAAGAGATCCAGTGCGGCACCGATCCGCTTGGCGCCACGAACTACTGCGTCACAGTCCTTGGAGCGATGACCAACATCACGCTTTCCTCCGGCTCGTTCCGCGCCGGCTTTTCGCTCACCGCCGACGGTTCCGCCATGCTGGCCGAGACCAACGTCGCCGACGGACGCTTTCTGCTGCCGGGAATCCGGGTCAACGCGCCCGGCATCCCGCGGTTGCACCTCTACGACGACCTCAACACCAACGCCCTCCTCGACGCCGGCGAAGTCTCCATCACGCGGGATCTGGCGGTCACCGGGACGGTCACCGAGGTTGTTGTCGAGGTATCCCTGGCGGCGTGCGACAAGGATTATGACGGCATGTCCGACTTCTGGGAGGCGCGCCACGGGCTGAGTTGGACCAACGCGGCCGACGCCTGCCAAAATCCCGACGGCGACGGGCTGGTCAACCTGCACGAATACTGGTGCCAAACCGACCCGAGTGCCGCCGACGGCGCGCAGTACGCCCTTTCCGCCGCCGCGCTGGCGATCGACAGCCGCATCGCGGGGCGCAATCCGACCAACGCCCTGCCGCTCTTTGAGAACTACCTCGCCAACGGGGCCAACGGCGTTTTCATCCGCAACACCAACTGCTGGGCCGCGGACTTGGATCTGACCTGCTGCAGCCCGTGGAACAGCTACTTGGGCAACAGAATGGCCGGCACGCTCATCAGCCCGCGCCATGTCCTCTTCGCCGCGCACTACGACCAGATACCCACCAATAGCACCCTTACCTTCGTCGACAGCCAGAACAACGTTGTCATACGGACGCTGGTGGCGAAGAAGCGGCATTGGGATTTCGAGTATTTCCCTGTACCTTATCCGGATCTAACCGTGGGCCTACTAGACGCCGACATGCCGACAAACCAAATCAGCTTCGCCAGAGTGCTGCCGGACAATTATGCCGATTACATCCGCAACGGGCGCCGCCTCCCGGCCATCCGGCTCGACCAGGAGGAGATTGCCGCCGTGGGCGACCTTGATAGGGTGGGTTTATTAAACGGCATGCGGGGCGTCTTTTCCTTGGTTCTGTTAGGTGGACAACGCAGGGCCTTCTATCAACAACTGATCCCTTTTGATTCCGGCAACCCCGTCTTCACGATCCTTGACGGCACGCCCGTGCTGCTGACGGTGTGGAGCGCGCTGAATTTCAACGGTTGCGGCACCTCCGTCGCCGCCTTCAAGGCCGACATCAACCGGTTGATGGACGAACTGGGCGGGGGATACCAGTTGACGGAGATCGACCTCTCTGGATTCGCGCCATTGCCATAGCGTGGCGACAAAAGGTGAAAGGTGCACAAACATGAACAAAAGGTTGATAATTTACACCGTTTTCTGGTTCTGCGCCCTGCACATGACGGCGCACGCGGCTTCCGTCATTTGGCCGGCGGTTGGCATGGGTCGCATTGACGAAAGCCATTACGGTATTGGAACAGGAGTTTCACCTGCTGGTGGCGCAACAATAGGCATTGAACTGCTAATCGGCCCTGATTATAAGTTTGCCATGCAGGGAAACAACATGACGCTCGGCATCCGCCACTGGTGGTTTGCAACGCAATACGGCACCGCAATAGATGCTTCGGCCATGGAGGATGCAGACTATCTGGTAAATGCCGATCCAGTAGAGTTTGGCTCTATATATATGCCGTTAAATCAAGTTTTCTACCTCGGGTTCCAGCTGGACGGGCCACCCGCTCCCGACTACCCGCACCCGCCCCTCTACTACGTCTACGGCTGGGCGTCGCTGCTCTGGGACGGCACGGAGCTGACGCTGGTGGACAG
>CAYRPP010000128.1:0-5748 GCA_964426115.1 uncultured Lentisphaerales bacterium
ACGCCTGTGCCTGTGATGCCTCCACCGTAAAGCGCGCTGGCACCCAGATTCTCCCTGACAATGCGCGCGGTTTCAGCCGTTGTATGGGTCAAACCGCACGGAAGTTGGTCGCTGCCCAAGGGCCAAGGCGTCTCAACATCTAGGTTTTCGGGCAGCGGACGGTCGGCCAGCGGGATATTGTTCCACGTGGAACCATCGGCCACGCGCGAATCGCACGCATGGCCTCCGCCCAAGGATTGTTCCACGTGGAACATTTCCCCCATGGCGCGTGCGGAAGACGCCAAAACCAGGGAATCAGGGTTCAGGAAACCAGGGTTCAGGTTCCAGTCACGCCCCCATGCGGGCTTTGTCGCGTCTACAGAATCAGGGTTCAGGGGACCAGGGTTCGGTGCTCGACCTGAACCCTGAACCCTGAACCTTGCCACCTGACGCACATTCGTCCCCGGGTTCCCGGAAAACAGCCCGCAATCCGAACGGCGGCTGGAGAGCGCCAGAAATGGTACGGGCGTCTCGCCGGTCAATGGTCCGACGCGATGCCAGTCGATGGATCGGGCGTGGAGGCGCGGAGGGGTGCCGGTCTTCAGCCTTCGGAGCTCGAAGCCGAGCTCTTTAAGGCTGGCGGAAAGGTCGTCCGCGGCCGCCCGGCCTCCTCCGCCCCCGGGCACGACCTCGGCGCCGACATGGATTCGACCGGCCAGCGCCGTTCCTGCCGTCAGCACCACGGTCCTGCCGTACAGTTCGCGGCCTTCAATCCGGATTCCCTTCACACGGCGCCCGCCATCCTCAACCAACAAGCCCGTGCAGTTGCCCTCGATCCATGTCAGACTGCTCTGGCGCGCGACCCTCTGCTGCATCCGCCGTGCATAGAACCACTTGTCGCACTGGATCCGGGTGGCTTGAACCGCCGGGCCGCGGCTGCGGTTGAGGACCCGGAACTGGAGACCGGTGGCGTCGGCATTTCGCGCCATCTCGCCGCCGAGGGCGTCAAGCTCGCAGACCAGATGCGACTTGGCCAGTCCACCGATGGAGGGGTTGCAGGGCATGCAGGCCAGATCGGCGAACCGGTGCGTGACGAGCAGCGTCGCGCAGCCCAGGCGCGCCGAGGCCAGCGCGGCCTCGCAGCCGGCGTGTCCGCCCCCCACCACGATCACATCCCAGTAGACCGCGCCGGGGTCGGCGTCCCGGCCCGGTGGCCCATGTCCGACTCTGTTCATAACCTGTGAACACCTTGCTGGCAGCAGGCCTCACAACGCGAAAAAGGCGTGCTTTCGCGTGATTTGCCGTATAATTCCGCGTCGTGGCCTGATAACAACCTTGGTCAAGAAAAGCATTGCCCATTTGAAGTCCGGCGCCCATAATAGTGGCACAAAAGCACGTGACGCGCGATGTTTTATAACTGCGTGTGCTGTATCATGAAATCCGACGCCCAGAAGCCGACCCCCCGCAGCCTGGGGGAGATCGAGCCGCGCACCCTGCGGCTCGATCTCCCTCCCGCAGGTCTTGTGCTCGAACAGGGCGGTTCCCTGAAGCAGGTCGACGTGGCCTACGAGATCTGCGGCCGTATGGCCGCGGACGCATCGAATGTGATCTACATCTGCCACGCCCTGACGGGCGACGCGCATGTGGCCGGGATCCGTCCTGGGGAGACGCAGCCCGACGGCTGGTGGGAGGGAATGGTCGGTCCCGGCAAGGGCATCGACACCGACTACTATTGCGTGATCTGCTCCAACATGCTTACCGGATGCAAGGGTACGACGGGTCCATCGTCGATCAACCCCGACACCGGCGAGCCGTACGGATCGACCTTTCCGGCTGTGACGGTGCGCGACATGGTCGCGGTGCAGCATCGCCTGCTGCAACAGCTCGGTATCCGGCGGCTGGTGGCCGTCGTCGGCGGCAGTTTTGGCGGCATGCAGGTGCTCGAATGGGCCATCCGTTACCCCGATTTCATTGGACGCGGCATCGTCATCGCCGCCGCCGCCAGCCTGAATGCTCAGGCGCTGGCTTTTGATATTATCGGACGTCGTTCAATAACCGAGGATCCGCGCTGGCGGCTTGGAAACTATTATGCGTCCATGCGCAAACCGAAGCTCGGTCTCGGCCAGGCGCGGCGTCTGGCGCACATCACCTATCTATCAGAGGCCTCGATGGCCGACAAGTTCGGGCGCGCGCGGCGCCAGGCGTGGATCGAGGGGAGCGAGCTCTTCAAACTCAAGGCGCGCCTGCGCTTCCGCACCACCTTTGAGGTCGAGAGCTATCTGGACCACCAGGCGCGTAAGTTCATCAACCGCTTCGACGCCAACTCCTACCTGCACATCACCCGCGCCATGGACGAGTACGACCTGCGCGAGCAGCACGGCAGCCTGAAGCAGGCCTTCGCGGCCATCCAGGCCCCCATGCTGATCGTCTCGCTGAGCGGAGACTGGCTCTTCACCCCGGAACAGTCCGAGGAGATGGTGGGAGCACTGCTGGCCCTAGGCAAGCCGGTCTCCTACTTCCATCTCAAGGCACCCGCGGGCCACGACGCTTTTCTGACGCACATCGACGAATTGGCGCCCGTCATCCGCGCCTTCCTGCCGTGGATTGGCGCGCGCGCGGAACTGGAAAAAGAAAAAGTTGACAAACAGACGGAGACGGCCGACCGGCTCGTGGCGCAGGCCGTCGCCCGCGGCAGCCGCGTGCTCGACCTGGGCTGCGGCGGCGGCCGCCTGCTGCAGGTGCTCAAGGACGAGCGGCAAGCCGTCGGCACGGGCGTCGAGATCGACTTCGCGAGCGCCCTGGCCACGCTCGACCGGGGTTTTGACGTGATCCTCGGCGCCCCCGCGGACGGCGTGGAGGGCTCCGGCGAGGACCGCGGCCTCTCGCTCGTGCCGGACGACAGCTTCGACACCGTCGTCCTGAGCGAGACGCTGCAGGAGACCCAGCGTCCGCACCGGGTGCTCGACGAGGTGCTGCGCGTCGCGCGCCAGGCCATCGTCACCTTCCCGAACTTCGGCTTCCTGGCCACGCGGCTGAAACTGCTCGTCGCCGGGCGCATGCCCAAGAACCGCCATCTGCCCGCCGAGTGGTACGACACGCCCAACATCCACCTCTTCACCTTCAAGGACTTCATCGACCTGTGCCGGCGCGAGCGGATCCGGGTGCAGCAAATCCATCACCTCGCCACCTCGTTCCTGGGGCGCCTCCTGATCGCCGTCGGGCGGCCCAACGCCGGCGCGGAACGCGTCATCGTGCAGATCGCCCGCGCCGCGGACGGGCCCAAGGAGCCTCAGCATGCAAAAATGGATTGAATCGCGTCTAGACGCGCTGGCCGGGCAGCTCTCGCCCTGCCGCAACTGCCCCGTGGCCAACACGGAGCGCCAGATCAACCTGCCCGGTCAGAAGGCCGTCATCCAGGTTCTCGAGAACCTGATAGCGCTGCTCTTCCCGGGCTGCCACGGGCACGAACCCGTGGCCCATGAGAGCGCCGAGCAGGCGCTGCGCCGCCAGCTCGGCGAGACCGCCGTGCAACTGGCCGACCAGGCCCGGCGCGCCTTCGCCTACCAGTGCGCGCACGACAAGTGCACCGACTGCGGCGACTGCCGCGCGCGCGGCGAGGCCGCCGCGGCCCAACTGCTGGACGCTTTGCCGGAAATCCGCGCCACGCTGCAGGAGGACATCCGCGCGGCCTACGAGGGCGACCCGGCCGCGCGCTCGACGATGGAGATCGTCATGAGCTATCCCGGTCTCCTGGCCATCGCCGTGCACCGCCTGGCCCACACCCTCTACCGCGCCGGGGTGCCGCTCATCCCCCGCGTCATGAGCGAGCACGCCCACACACGCACGGGCATCGACATCCATCCCGGCGCCACCATAGGATCGGGATTCTTCATCGACCACGGCACCGGTGTCGTCATCGGCGAAACCTGCGTCATAGGCGAGCGCGTCAAGCTCTACCAGGGGGTCACCCTCGGCGCCCTCAGCTTCGCCAAGGACGAGCACGGCAACCTGGTCAAGGGCACCAAGCGCCACCCCGACGTCGAGGACCGCGTGATCATCTACGCCGGCGCGACGATCCTCGGCGGCACGACGGTCATCGGCCACGACTCCGTCATCGGGGCCAACGTCTGGCTGATCCACTCGGTGGCCCCCGGCTCCAAGGTCTACAACCAGGAGCCGAAGCCGCTGATCAAGGTGTGACCAGCTCGAGCCGGTAGGGCCGTTGCCAGCGGCTGAAATAGCTCCGGTCGGGCAGCAGGGGGTAGCGGGTTCCCAGATGGCGGTTGAAGACGATCCGCAGTAGATTGACCGGGGAGAGGTCGTCGGGAATATCCGCGTAGTCGCCGCCGGGAAAGCGGAGCGCGCAGAGGATCCCCAGCCGCTCCCCGACATCGCTGGCCGCGCGCGATTCCCACCGCAGCCCCGATCCGGGACCATGGTCGGCGTGCAACAGGATCACCAGCGGCCGTGATGATTTCGCGAGCAGCCGACGCATCAGATCCTCGGTCGACGACGAGATGTAGCGCAGTTGCTCCAGGTAGGCCGCGCGGTAGGCCGCCTGTGCGTCCCCGCTCGGGCCGACGCGGTGGCTGCCGTCCATAAGGTTGAAGGCCACCGGTTCGCGCCGCGCGCCCAGCTCGTCGAACAGGAAGGGCGGGTGGGGCGCCACCACATGCGCGAAGATGTACCGCGGCCGCTCCGACCGGTCGCAGAGGCCGGGCAAGTCCCGGAAGACGGTCTCGATCCGCCGGACATGGTTGGCGGCCTCGCCCTGTCCGCCGCCCGCCAGCGCGCCGATCCAGGAGCGTTCCCACTGGTTGGCCGAGAGCTCGTTGAAGAAGCGCGGCGCGACGCACACGTCCGCGCCTATCTCGTCCGTGAAGTCGTAGCCCGAAGGGAAGTTGACGATCTCGTAGCCCGCCGCGCGCAGCAGGTCGACCGCGCGGCTCGACTGGATCTGCCGCAGCAGAGGCGTGCGGTCGTACTCCCCGAGCAGTTCCGGCGGGAAGCGCGGGTAGTCCAGGTTCAGTGTCGCGGCCAGCGAGAGGGCCGTCTGGATGTAGTTGCTCCGCGCCCGGGGAACGACATGGAACCCCAGGGCCTTTAGGCGGCCGGTCAGGGGCGGGTCACCGGCGCCGTAGCGCGTCGCGAGAATGTCGTCGCTAGCGTAGCCGTCGAGCACCAGGTGCACGATCGTCGGCAGCGTCTCCGGCGGCGGGGCGGGGGAGGGCGGCGCGGACAGGGAAGGATAGTGCGGGTCGGCGCGCGGACGACGCCACTCCAGCACGGCGATGCGCGCCGCGGCAAAGAGCAGGTTGGCCGCGATGACGAGGTTCAGCGGCCGCAGTAGGGCCGCGCACCAGGCGGGCCGGCGCCGCCCGAGCCACAGGCCCCACGCCAGGAGCGCCATGCCCGGCAGCGAGGCCAGCAGAACGGGCAGGCGTATCGCGGCCAGCGTGTCCGGCCAGCGCACAGAGTACTGCAGCCGGCAGAAGAGCGAGACATGCGCCACGTAGTTGAATAGCAGCAGGGCAACGGCCACCACGCCCGCCGCCGGCGTGGCGCGCGTCACGAGCAGCGCGGCGAGCCACAGCCCCGTCGCGACTGCCAGCGCGGTTCCCAGCGGCTGCCAGAGAGCCGCCAGCGGCATGAAATCGAAGCTCTGGGTGTAGGCCAGCAGCAACAGCAGCGCTCCCGTCATGAGCGGCGCAGCAAGGCTCGCCATCCACCCTCCCCGGCGATAGCGCGCCCGGGACGCCTGTCCAACGG
>CAYRPP010000129.1:0-5740 GCA_964426115.1 uncultured Lentisphaerales bacterium
CCGAGGGCGACGAGCCGGTCGAGGACGGCCTTGTCCTGAACCTGCGGCTGGGCTATGACTACAACGAGTGGTGGAGCCTCGAGGGCGGTCTGCTGCTCGCGCCGAAACTCGACGAGCAGATACTGCCTACCGGCGAGTCCTGCATCGATAAGAAGACCATTGGCCCGATCTACGGAGATACCTGGATGGGCACGGTCTTCGTGGACGCGCTCTTCCACTTCACCCGCTGGGAGCGGCTCGACCCCTACCTCGCCGGCGGACTCGGCGTGATAATGTACGGCGAGGATGTGCTCGACAGCGGCAACGAGAACATGGCCGGGGTGCTGCGCGCCGGCGGTGGCCTGATGTACCACTTCAACGACCAGTGGGCCGTGCGCGGCGACTGGCGGCTGCTGCTGACCTCCGACAACACCGAGTTCAACACGGTCGCCGACGCCGGCGTCGTCTGGACCTGGGGCGCGGCCGTGCCGCCGGACATCCTGGCGACGGACGGGCCGATCGACAGCGACGGCGACGGCCTCTCGGACGAGCACGAGCGGCGCATCGGCACCGATCCCTACGACCCCGACACCGACGACGACGGGCTGACGGACGGGCAGGAGGTGCTGACCTACAAGACCGACCCGCTCAATCCCGACTCCGATTTCGACCTGCTGAAGGACGGCGCCGAGGTGCTGACCCACAAGACCGACCCGCTCAACCGCGACACCGACGCGGGCGGGGTCTACGACGGGCACGAGGTGCTCGAGGACAAGACCAATCCGCTCTACGGCCCCGACGACCTGATGATGTTCGAGCTGAAGATCAACTTCGACTACGACAAGTCGGTCATCAAGCCCATGTATTTCGACGATCTCGACAAGATCGTCAAGGTGCTGCGGCGCCATCCCGAGGCTACGGCCCTCATCGAGGGCCATGCCGACCGCCTGCGCACCTCGAAGGCCGGCTACAACCGCCGCCTCTCCGAGCGTCGTGCCGAGGCCGTCCGCAAGTACATTGCGGACAAGGGCGTCGACGCCGGACGCATGCGCGCGGTCGGCTACGGCTTCGACCGGCCCAAGGTGGCCCACAACCTGCTGACCGGCACGCCCGAGAACCGCCGCGTGGAAGTATACATCCGCGGTATCGACCGGGCCGCGGCACTCGAGACGCTGAGGAAGTAGCCTTACAAGGCACCAGCCGCACGCCGCGCCGGGGAAACCTTGGCGCGGTTTTTTTTGCAGGCCCATGAGACTCCTGCAGCGCTATGTGACCGGCAGCTTTCTGACAGCCTTCCTACTGGGAGAGCTGGTGCTGACTTTTGTGCTCTCGATCGGCCTGCTGGTCAAGGCGGCCGAGCTGGTCGTGCGCGGATTGGAACCCGCGCTGATCGCCAGGTTCCTGCTGGTCAGCCTGCCGCAGTCGCTGACCTTCACCGTGCCCCTGGCGGCGCTGGTCAGCGCCCTGCTGGTCTTCGGGCGGCTCTCGGCCGACAACGAAATCAGCGCCATGAAGGCCTGCGGCGTCAATCTTTGGCAGGTGATGCTGCCGGTCGCGGGGCTCGGCGCGTTGATGTCGGTCGTGTCCGTGCATATCAACAACGAGATCTCGCCCCAGAGTCATTACGCACGCCGGAGCCTCTCGGCCAGCGCCACGTCCGGCGCGGGCCTGAAGCTGCTGCAGCCGGGGCTCTTCATCCAGGACTTCCCCGGCATGACCTTCTGGTTCGCCCGTCGCGATGGCAACGAGATCTTCAACCTGCTGATCTTCGACAAGTCGCGCAACGACAAGAACCGCGAGATCCGCGCCGAGCGCGCGCGGGTGGAGGTGCGTGGCGACGACATTCTCCTGGACATGCGCCAGGTGCGCATCGAGCCGTTCTCCGACACGCATCCGGGCGCCGTAACGGCCGACCGCCTCACGCATGTCATCCCCGACGCCATGAAGCCGCGCGTCTACAAGCCGACCGTCTCCTCCGTCCGCAAGGGGGAACTGCAGGCCATGATCGCGCAGATGCGGGCCGAATCCGCCGCGCTCGACAGTGAGGAGGCGGGGATGCCAGCGGAGCGCGAGCTGGCGCGCGCCGACCTGCGCAAGCGCATCTCGGTGGCGCGCACGGAGCTGCACCGGAGGCTGGCGCTGGGCATTGCGCCGCTGGTCTTCATCCTGCTGGGCATGCCGCTGGGCATCCGTTCGCACCGCCGCGAGTCGAACATCGGAATCGCCATCAGTATGGCGGTGATGGTGCTCTACTACTCGCTGCTGATCGTCACCAAGTCCTTCGCCAAGCGGCCGGAGTTCCATCCGCACCTGCTGGCATGGCTGCCCACGATCGTATGCGTGACACTGGCGGCTGTCCTGATCCGGCGCAACCGCTGAGCGCCGCGCGTTCCGCGCCTACAGCAGCCCGGCCGTCTCGCACCAGGCCAGCGCCTTCACCAGCCCCTGCTCGGTGGTGTGGGTGGGGTTGTAGCCCAGCACACGCTCGGCCTTGCCGATGTCGAAGCACATGTGCTCGAACAGGAACTCGAGGCCATAGCGCATACGGACGGTCGGCACCGTCTCGATCAGCTTCTCGGGGGTGACCGGCACGATCTCCGAGCGGCTGCCGAAGAAAGCCTTGGCCGTATCAAGGTAGCGGTTGAGCGTTATGGCGCGCTTGCTGGAGATGATGAAGGTTTCGCCGCGGATGGCATCGGGATGGTCGACGGCCAGGGCGAAGGCGCTCGCCAGGTCCCAGTTGTAGCCCGACTGCACCAGCACGTTGCCGCAAGGTGCGATGGGTACGGGGGCGTGCGTCTTGAGCCGGCGGAAGAATTCGATGTCGCGTCCGCCCCAAAGTTCGAGCGGCACGCGGTGCTCGCCAATGATGTTCGTCGGGCAGAAGATCGTCACCGGGAACTTCTCGCGCTCCCAGAGGTCGAGGAAGTGGATGTCCATTTCGCACTGGCGGTGGAAGTTGACCGCGGTCTTCTCGCGCCACGGGTGCGACTCGTCGGCCGGCAGGAACTGCAGGGGCACGTAGCGCCCGGTCGAGCCGCAGAAGAGGAAGTTGCCGGCGTCGCGGAAGTGCCGCCAGAGCATGTTGGCAGCCTCGATGGATGGCACGGAATCGATCACGACATCGGGCCGCCGCGGCGCGCATACATCTTTCAGGAAGTCGCTGTCGTGCTTGTTGCCTTGCAGCATCTCGACGCCCGTCAGATCGACCATCGGGCGCTTGTTCATGCCGCGGCTCACGCCGATGACCGCATGCCCGGCGTCCGCGCAGAGGCGCGCAATGCGCCCGCCGATCTCGCCTGTCGCCCCGAAAACCAGTACCTTGCGCTGCATGTCGGATCCTTTCCCTTCATTCCATTCAGTCGCCGCGCGTCAACAGCGCCTGGGTGCCGCCGTGGAATAGGTAGACGCCCCACCCCACGGTGAAGAGCAGGTCGCCGTAGAGCCCGTGCTCGACGCAGGAGAGCACGAGCGAGCCGGTGCGGCGGTACGTCCGCAGGAAGAAGAGCCCGCCGAGAAACGGGAAGCATACGGCCCACAGGTTGCCGAATGGCAGGTGCGCGAAACCGAAGACCAGCGCGCCGATCAGCCAGGAGGCGCGCGGCGAGGAGAAGAGCCCGGCATAGCGCCGCTCGAAAAGCTCGCGGTAGAGCAGCCCCTGCGGGAAGACCGATGCCAGCGGATACACGAGCATCACCAGCAGCCAGATGCCGGGCGCGCGGCGCGGCAAGCGCAAGATCCACTCCGGGCGGTGCAGCCACAGGGCAGCCGTCAGCAGCACCGCCACGGCCGCGAAACGCAGCAGGATGAAGCCCAGCTCGCGCGTCCGCGGGAGGCGCCGGCCGGCAGGCGGCTGGGCCGGAGGACTTGCCCGCAGCAGCAACCAGGCCACCAGTCCCGCGACCCAGAGCACCGGCAGGATGCCCCGCGGCGGCAGCAGGAAGAAGAGCGCCACCGGCATCGCGAGGTAGAGCGCCAGGAACTCGGCCGCGCGCTCCAGCCCTGGATTGCGGGAAGTGTTCGCCTTGGTCGCTTCGGTCCCAGTACGCTTCATCGGGAAACCGTGGCCCGGGGGGATCCTTGCATAATGACTTCGTCGTAGCCGAAGACGCCTGCAAAGCTCGCCGTGACCGACCGCTTGACGTCCGCCATGTCGACGGCATGTCCAAGGCAGCGGGCCAGCGAAGTGACCCCGGCATCGGCGAGGCCGCAGGGAACGATGCCCGCGTAGTGCTCCAGGCGCGTGTTGATGTTGAGGGCGAATCCGTGTTCCGTGACCTGGTGCGCGACCCGGATGCCAATGGCGCCGATCTTGTCGTTGCCCACCCAGACGCCGCGGTTGCGGGCGTCGCGCCCCGCGCCGGGAAGGCCGAGGCCGTCCAGGGCGCGGATCATGGTCTCCTCAATGGCGGTCACGTAGTCCAGCACGCCCATGCCACGCGAGCCGAGATGGATGATCGGGTATCCGACGAGCTGGCCGGGGCCATGATATGTGACGTCCCCGCCGCGCGTGGCGGATACCAGCGTGATGCCGGCCGTCAGGAGCTGTGACGCGCTCCACCTCACATGATCGGCCTGCGCCGACCGTCCCAGCGTGAAGACCGGCGCGTGCTCGAGCAGCAGCAGCGTGTCGCCGATCCTGCCCGCCCGCCGGTCGGCATGGCACTGCGCCTGGATGGCTGCCGCGGAATCGTAGGAGACGCCGGCGCCCAGGTCACGTATCTCGAGTCTTCCCGCCATGCGCGTACCCGATGAACACCTCGATCCGTCGGCCAGGGGCTCCTGGCGTACGACTGAGCCTGGCGCGGCGCCTGCGGTGCCATTGCAGGCGTCATGGCCGCGGAGCAGGCGCTACTTGGCGATGGCGGCCACGCGCTTTGCCAGGCGCGCCTTGCGGCGGTCGGCCGTGTTGCGCTTGATGACGCCTCGCTTGGCCGCCTTGTCGAGGGCCGAGGCGTACTCGGCCGCCACCTTGGCGACGGCCGCGGGGTCGGCGCCCTTGACCACGGTCTCGAACGCCTTGCGCCGCACGGTGCCGATGGTGCTCATGACACCGCGGTTCAGCGTGCGGCGCTGGATCGCCTGGCGTGCCCGCTTTTCTGCACTCTTGATGTTCGCCATGTAAGAGGATGCTCCCTGTTGTGTACCGAAACGTCCGTATCTTACCAAGGCCGTCCCCGCTGGTAAAGCCGTTTTACAGCCGCATTGCCGCCCCCGACTCCGGGTCGCGCGAAACACGCGCGAAACCCTCTTGCCTACCCTCGTACGCATGCATTATACTTTCCCCATGATCAGTACCTCCCGAGCGGCCGCTTAATGAAAGACACGTCAGCCAATCGCAGCCCGCCCTCGCAAACCCTTGTCATAAAGGAGGCGGACGGCGGCGCCATCAGGGTGCGGAAGACGAAACTGCTGATCATCAGCGGTCCGCTCCAGGGACAGGAGTTCGTCGTAAACAAGGAGGCCTTCTCGATCGGCTCCGGCAAGCAGAACGACCTCGTCCTGGACGACTCCACCATCTCGAAGCGCCATTGCGAGATCACCGTGGACGAAGGTGGCTACCAGATCCGCGACCTGGAGAGCACCAACGGCACCCTGGTGCAGGGGGTCAAGGTGGCCGCGGCCTTCCTCAATCCGGGCACCGAGTTCCAGCTTGGCAAGACGCGCGTCATCTTCTGCCCCCTGCAGGAATCGCGGGACATCCCCCTGAGCCGCAACGAGAGCTTCGGCGCGATGATCGGGCGCAGCGTGGCGATGCGCC
>CAYRPP010000130.1:0-5738 GCA_964426115.1 uncultured Lentisphaerales bacterium
CTACTGCAAGCTGACAACGTCCGACGGCGTTCTCGTGTTCGACTGGCGGCCGGCGACGCAGAACGGCCAGGTCGGCTTCTTCGACCGCGTGAGCAGCACGTTCGTCGCTCCCGCGGGGGGCACGGTTGCCGCGGGCCCCGCGCTGCACGGCGAACTCACCGTCACCGGCGCGCCGCTTGAACTGGCCGCCGGGCTGAATCCCGCCTACGGCGTCACGAACGGCCTCGCCACAAACGCCTCCTTCACCGTCAGCGCTCCGGCCGAGTACCTGGCGGCGCCGGAACTCCGCTACACCTGCGCCGGATGGAAGCTCTACACCTATGACGACACGACGGGCGACTTCGTCCTCGACACCGCCCGGACGAACGCGACGGGCACAGGAAATTCGTTCACCTACGTCCACACGGGCCTCGCCTCGAAGCTCGAATGGCAGTGGACCGCGTCCGATCCGACCGCGGGCGCCGACTGGTACGTCGCGGAGTTCGGCAACGACGCGAACGACGGCCAATCCTGGGCGACGGCCCGCCGCACGATCCAGACGGCGATCGACGACGCAGCGACGGATGACCTCGTGCTCGTCGCCCCGGGCCGCTACTACGCGGGCACCGCCACCTCGACCGTCCAGCCCGGCAACTCACAGACCACCATCCCCGTGGCGCTCTACCTCAACAAGAAGATCACCGTCAGATCCGTCACGGGCCGGGCCGACACGATCGTCGATGCGCGCGGCACGAGCGACTCCGTCCGCATCCGCGACGCCGAAGTCTGCGCGGCGGGCGCGCTCCTGGCCGGCTTCTCGCTCATCAACGGAAGCAACGGCGGCGCCAAGACGCCCCTTTCCGGCGTGCTGGTCTCCGCCGGCACGATTTCCAACTGCCTTGTCGACGTCAAGAGCACCCGCGCCTCGCAGGTGTTCCGGTTGATCAACGCCGCCCAGGCCTTCGACATCGTGATGGGGCCGATGGCCTGCATCAACACCGGCGGCGAGGGTGATGTGATCGTCTCCCTGGAAAACACGTCGGTGATGGACGGCTTCGTGATGACGAACCAGTACTACGGCGCCACCTCGCTGAACAGCTTCATCCTGATGGCCGGCGACTCCACGCTGCGCAACGCGCTGATCGCCGGCAACCGCCTGGGCCAGTATGCCGCCACCGCCTGGAAGCCGATTCTCGGCATGGGCGGCACCTCCACGAAACTCGAGAACTGCACCCTCGCGGGCAATTTCGTCAACGCTGCCGACGGCACCGTGCAGATTTCCGGCACCAAGTCGATCGTCACCAACTGCATCGTCTACGGCAATGCGAACACGACCGGCGTCAATCCGGACTTCCACAACGCCGCCAACCTCACCAAGGTCTACACGACCTGCTCCCGCTCGCTGGTGGCCGGGGAGCGCGGCAACATCACCACTAATCCGCAGTTTGCCGACAGCGGCACCAGCGACTACAGCCTGAGGGTGGTCTCGAAGTGCGTCGACGCGGGCGGCGCGCCGCTGGGGGTCGGCGATCCGAACAGCGGGCGCACCGACGTCGCCGGCAACCCGCGTCTCGTGGGTGCGGCGGTCGACCTCGGCTGCTATGAACAGCAGACCGCCGTCGGGGACGCGCCGGTGCAGTGCGCGTTCGAGCCGTCGGCCACGCGGTCGGCGGCCGGCGAACCGCTGGAAGTCACCTTCGCCGGCTACCGCGTGGGCAGCACGGCGAACTTTACCGCCGCATGGGATTTCGGCGACGGCGCCACCTCCACCGACTGGCCGAACGCTACGCACGTGTACGCCACGCCCGGCGCCTACACCGTCACGCTCACAGTGTCGAGCGACGGCGGCACGTACACCTGCACCCTGGAAGACGGCATCATCATCGTTCCGGCAACCTGCTACGTGAAGGAGGGCAACACTGGCGTCTTCCCCTACGACACCTGGGAGAAGGCGACGCCGATTCTCGCCGACGCGGTTGCCGTCGGCCCCGGCACCGTGATCGTCACCAACGGCACCTACATCATCCAGGCTCCATTCATCCCGCTGACGTCGAAGATCACCGTGAAGAGCGTCGAAGGGCCGGCCCAAACGATCCTCGACTCGCTGCCGGGCAACGCGTCCACCTGCCACCGTCACTTCACCATTCTCCACGATGAGGCGGTAGTCTCTGGATTCACACTAAAGAACGGCTGGTCGTCCTATGGCCAGATCGGCTTCTTCACACCGTCGGTGGAGATGAGCGCCGGCTTTCTGACGAACTGCGTCATCAAAGGCCAGCAGCGCGTCTCGCGTTCGCCCGCTTTCTACGCCTACGGCACCGCCAGGGTCGTCGACTGCGAATTCGACGGAACCGGGCTCAGTTACGACAACCAAACCGAGGGCACCGGCGGACCCTACATCGCGGGAAACGCGATCCTCGACCGCTGCCGGATCCACCACTACGCGGTGCCGGGCTACAACACCACCCAACTGCGCGGGGCGGTGATGCTGAACAGCGCCGGCGCCGTCCTGCGCAACTCGCTGGTTCACCACTGCTCCTTCGGCGCCACGGCCGTCGCGAACGACAGCGGCGTCGTGGCGATCAAGAACGGCCGGGTCGAGAACTGCACCATCGTGGAGAACTCCTGCGGCGGCTACGGCGGCGGTGTGAGGTTCTACACCACCACCGGCACGCTGGTGAACTCCATCGTCTACAACAACACCGCCACGATGGGTGCGAACGATCTCTACGCGCCGTCGGCCGGTCCTTCGATCACGTATAGTTGCGCCTCCGACTTCTCCGGCGTCGCGGGCGGCATGGACGCGACTTGCACAGTCAACAATCCGAACTTCTCCGCTGAGGCGGGACAGGCGTACCACCTCAGCCTGCTCTCCGCCGCGTGCCTCGACCGGGCGACGACCAATGCGCTCGCCTGGATCACCGCCGCAGGGGCGGTCGACCTCGACCACAACCCGCGCATCGACGTGCAGAAGCAGCTGCCCGACCTGGGCTGCTTCGAGTTCGTCTATTCGGAGGGCCCCGTCCCGCTGGACGCCACCATCGACGTGCTCACGCCGCTCGGGCGCGCGCCACTGGACGCCTCGTTCGAAGCGACGATCATCGGCGGCGGCGAAACGCACACCCTCGTCTGGGATTTCGGCGACAACACGACCGATACCACGACCAACGCCCCGACCCACACCTACAGCCAGCCGGGCGTGTACGATGTGTCGTTCACCGTGACGAGCGGCGAGGAGACGAAGACCCTGGTCGTGACCGGCGCCGTCACCGTGGTCGGGCCGACCTGCTACGTGTCGACCACCGGCGCCTCCGTCCCGCCCTACCTGACGTGGGAGACCGCCGCCACGAACGTGCTCGACGCGGTGGCGCTCAATCCGCCGACCGTGCTCGTCACGAACGGGGCCTATAACGTCTCCGGCGAAGGCATCATGATTTCGAGCGATCTGCAGCTGCGCAGCGTCGGAGGCCCGGCGGTGACGATGCTCCGGGGCACCCGGGATCTCTACATCGGCTCACCATCGAGCAAGCGGCTCTTCTGGATCAACCACGCCGACGGCGTCATCGACGGCTTCACGTTCACCCGCGGCTACTCCGGCACCTGGGACGATTCCATCGCCGGCAAGATGACCGCGGGGCTGCTGTCGCACTGCGTCATCTCCAACTACTGCGGCGGCAACTACCGTTCGTCGGTGTTCAAGGCGGACGGTTCCGGCTGCAGGATCGAGGACTGCGTGTTCGATCTCCGCGGCGTGTCCGGCAATCCGGATGGCGCCTACTTCTGCGCCGTGGTGCTGACCGGCGGCGCGGTGATGGACCGCTGCGTCGTCAAGCACATGGATTATACCACCCAGGGCGGTGCCACCGTGGCGCATCACGCTGCGGTGCATGTGGTGGGCGAGTCCGTGCTGCGCAACTCGCTCATCGTTTCCAACGTGGTCACCCAGACCGCCAACATCACCGCCAACGGCGTGCGGAGCGGCGCCGTCGTGGTGTACGGCGGCGGCACCGTCGAGAACTGCACCATTGTCGGCAACCGCGCCTACAACGACGCGGGCGGCCTGACGATTGTCTCGCCTCCCTCGGGCACACCGGTCATCCGCAACAACATCGCCTGGGACAACACCTCCACCGGAACGGGGCCCGTCGACGTCTGCGAGGTCTCCTCGCGGTATGCGCCCGATGGCTTCGCGGTCTCGCCGCGCATCACCTATTCCTGCGCCTCGGATCTGGCGCACGGGGTGGACGGCAACCTAACGAACGCGCCGCTCTTCGTGTTGAAGGGCGCCGCGCCATTCACGCCATCGAAGACGTCGCCCTGCCTCAATGCCGCGCTTCCACAAGCGTGGATGGACGGGGCGACGGATCTGGCGGGCAACCCGCGCCTCCGCAACCGTCTGCCCGACATGGGCTGCTACGAGGGTCTCCTGCCAGGTGCGACGATGCTGCTGCTGCGGTAGCGACCGGCTTTCACGGGCGGCCCCGGTTGATCATCGCCGCCGCGACGCCGGCGCCGAAGCCGTTGTCGATGTTGACGACCGTCACCCCCGATGCGCAGCTTGTCAGCATGGCCAGCAGCGCGGCCAGTCCGCCGAAGCTGGCGCCGTAGCCGACGCTCGTCGGCACCGCGATGACGGGCCGGTTCACCAGCCCTGCGACAACCGAGGGCAGTGCGCCCTCCATGCCGGCCACGACGACCAGCACACGCGCCGCGCGCAACGCCTCCGCGCGGCGCAGCAGCCGGTGCAGCCCGGCCACCCCGACATCGTAGATCCGGTCGACCCGGCTCCCCAGGCGTTCGGCCGTGAGGGCGGCCTCCTCGGCGACGGGA
Organism: uncultured Lentisphaerales bacterium; assembly: GCA_964426115.1. Taxonomy (GTDB): domain Bacteria; phylum Verrucomicrobiota; class Kiritimatiellia; order RFP12; family JAAYLN01; genus JAAYLN01. The sequence goes on from CAYRPP010000130.1 coordinate 4,810, forward strand.
ATGTCCGTCGTGCCGGCGCAGACCACCGCCACGCATCCCCGCTTCCGCGGCAGCGGACGAACGTCGCGGGTCAGCATCCGCGCCGACTCATGATAGACCGCCCTGGGCAGGGCGGTCAGGATCTGTACTGCGGCTTCGGGCGGCACGCGCGTCGCGCAACCGTTCTGTCCCGCGGCGTTGAGCCGCTTCAGGATCGCTGCGATCTGTTCCGGCGACTTGCCGGGGCCGAAGACCACCTCGGGCACTCCGCGGCGGCGCTGGCGGTCGAGATCGATGCGCGCGAAGCCGAGATCGGCCTCGACGCCCGCCGCGGCGCCCCGCCTGTCAGACTGCTGCTTCATCATGATACTTCTCGCGTGAACAGGGAGCATACACGCCCCGGCGCGGCATGTCACGCGCGGATGGCAGGATCCGGAACTGCGGGCGTTGCGAAGCAACCAGTCGCCGCATCATGCTCCGATTATAAACGCGCGGGCGCAGAGCTGCAGAGTGGTGAGTGGCGTCGCCGTTCAGGTCAACCGTTGAGGCTGCCGGTGCGGTAGCCCTGCAGGTCGAGCGCCACGTGGCGGTAGCCGGCGGCGCGGATATCGCGCGTCACGCGCGCGCGCAGCTCCGCGTCCAGCAGGCGCGGCAGTGCCTCGGGCGCGAGCTCGATGCGCGCGACGTCGCCGTGGTGCCGCACCCGGCAGAGGTCGAAGCCCGCCGCGTGCAGCGCCTCCTCGGCGCGCTCGATCCGCGCCAGCAGCGCCCGCGTAACCGGCGTGCCGTAGGGAATGCGCGAGGCGAGGCACGCCTGGGCCGGCTTGTCGGCCGTCGGCAGGCCGAGGCGGCGGCTGATCGCGCGGATTTCGGCCTTGGTCAGCCCGGCCTCCGCCAGCGGACTCGTCACGCCCAGTTCCCGCAGCGCGCGGCGGCCGGGACGCGTGTCG
>CAYRPP010000131.1:0-5605 GCA_964426115.1 uncultured Lentisphaerales bacterium
GGTACGCCGTACGTGTCATAGTGCATTGCCGGCCATGATCTTTGCGATCCAGGCATCCAGGGCGGCAGCATGTGCACCACGCCAGTAGATGCTGCCACAACCGCGGCACTTGTGAAAGGACTGGTAATGTTGCCGCGTCCCGGTTTGCAGATCGGCTTCTACCTGGTCCTTGGCCACGGCCTCTACCATGCCGTTGCACCGGGCGCACCTGGTAAGTGGGCTGACTAGCTTGCGCAGGTCGAACCTGTCGAGCAGTTCTGTGACCTGATCCGTAACCCGATCAGAGCGCACATGGTACCCGTGTGTAACCGCACGCTGTTTGAGAATGCCGCGGTCACGGGTAAGGATGATGCGGTGTTCGGCCAGGGCCGCGGCGACGATCTCGGGTTCGGTCGCCGAGTTGCTGTAGGACACGTCGAAACCAAGCAGTCGAAGCCGACGGGCAAGTTTGCCCAGGTGCACGTCGCAGATGAAGCGGGGATCCCGCAACGGTCGGGGGCGCAGATGCGTGAGGCCGGCGATGTTCAGCGACTCGAACACAGGGTAGACGGCCACATAGTCTCTTGGACGCAGGCGGTACCCGAAGTCCACGGACTGCCCGTTGACCAGGATCAGATCAACTTCTGTATGCGGAACGCCCAGCGCCTCGATCGCGTCCTTGACTGACGGGGTACCGTGAAAGCGATAGGCGAAGGCCACCTGACTCCGCGTTGGTGTCAGAAAGTCATTGAGTTCGGCGTAAAAGCGGAACTCGCATTCATATTCTACCAGAGTCACAGCCGTTGCCTTTGCGTCTGGAACCAGCGCCGATCCCCCAGCACAACGGACGTCTCGATCTGCCGCTGTGGCACGCCCCAGTACTTCGGCAGCAAGCGGTCCTTCTCCTCAGGGGTAACCAGCCGGAAGCCGTGCTTCTGGTAGAACCGGATGGCCCAGCCGGCTGCCGCCCAGGTACCCACCAGCACGGGGGTGGTGGCCTGTGACAGAAGGAACCGGAGGAGTTGTCCGCCAATTCCGTGGCGACGATGGATGGTTCGCACATACGCGTGCCGGATCAGCGTTACGTCCTGCTCGGGCTGAAGCCCCATGACGCCCACCAGTACGCCATCCATCTCGAAGCCCCAGAACGCCACCCCACTGTCGATCGCCGCCCTCAGCTCGGCCTCGGGCATGTACGGCTCGTGCCAGCGGTCTGCCGGGATCACGCCCTTGTACGCCATCGCGGCGTCGTTGACGATCGCGCAGATCGTGTCGAAGTCGGTGGGTGTGCAAGGACGGATCATTCGAGGTCCTCGGGGGGTGGGAACACCTGCTCCGTCATGACAGCCACCTCGTTCAACCATGAGCAGCGCTGCTCCGGGGTGCTCGTGACGACGACGCCGAACATGCGGCGCTCGATCTTGGTGACGCCACACAGCCAAAGGATGCAGTTCCGCCACAGACTCTCCAGCGGATCGCCGAAAACCGCCTGTTCCCGTGCTGCCGGCGTGTTGGAGGTGTTGAACACCAGTGCCGTCTTGGCATTGAGCAAACCGACCGGTACACCCTGGCCGCTGTCGCCATCCTGGAACCGGTAGGCGACGCCGGGACGGACAACCCTGTCGATCCAGCCTTTTAGGATAGCAGGCGGCTGGCCCCAACAGTTCGGGTGAACGATCACTATGCCATCGGCCGCCTGGAGGTCGCGGCAGTGTTGTTGGACGGCACACGGCACTTGCCCATCATCCGGGATTTCGTCGGATGGCAGGCAGGGATCGAAGCGTTCGGCGTACAAGTCGTGAAAGATGACTCGGTGTCCGTTGCGCCCGGCGGCAGCGCACACGGCCTCAGCAATGGCGTGGTTGAAGCTGCCGGGCTGCGGGTGGGCAAGGATGATCAGGACGTTCATGCCGCTCAACTGTTGAGTCTCCAGATCGTGCAGTTCAGGACCGTCGCGAAACCTAACCAAAGCACATACGGCACGAGCAGCGCTCCCGATACACGCTTCACACGCCAGAACGCGATCAGCATTCCGAGCACGGTCAGATCCAGGACGAGAATCTCCGCGAAGGCCAGCCCGGGACGATGCAAACCAAAGAACAGCGGCGTCCACAGTGCATTCATCGCCCACTGGAGCAAGTATAAGCCCAGCGCCCTGCTACTGTATCGCTTTCTCCACCCGTTCCTTCTGCGCTTCCGTCAATTCCAGGAATGTCAGCACATCGCCCTCGGAATGCTTCACATCGAACGAGTCCGCATCCCCGACTTCCAAGAGGCGGAAGAACTGCCGGACGCGGCTCAGGTAGCCCGCCTTCTTCGCGTAGATCTCTGCGCTGATCTTGAGGTTTACGGTCTTGCCGACAAGCGCTTCGGGCTTCTCTGCCCTGCTGTGCTTCCACACCTTGTCGATGGCCGTCACCTGAACCGCGATCTTGTCTTCGCCCTTGCTGACAACCTTTCCGGCAATCATACCAGCGAAGCCTCTGGCGCCCTCCGGATAGGACTCAGCGCCCCAACCAAGCGATACGCCCAGGACCACCAGAACCATTGCCATGCCAACGCATCTCGTCATACCGCTATCCTCCTTACCGCTACTGAACCGTCTTGCGTCACCCCTTGACCTTCTTCCCGGCGCTCCAAGCCTCGCCCACCCGCTCGCCCACCCGCCAGTACCCGTTGTCCGGCATGGTGAGCACAAACGGGTCGATCTTTTTTACGTCCGGCTTGCCGTCCGTCAGGCAGGAGGCGTCGGCATAGGCGCCGACGATCTCGCCGATGAACAGCTCGTCGCCCAGCAGATCCACAGTCTGGACCAGCCGGCACTCCATGCACAGCCGGCATTCCTCGATCATCGGGGCGCCGGTCGCCTCGCCCGTGAAGACCGTGAACAGTCCGGCCTTGTCCGTTTTCTTGCCCGAGACGATCCCGCAGTAGTCCGCCTTCTCCATCAGGTCCACGCCGGGAATGCACACACTGAACGCCTTGGTCGCACGGATGCCTGGATTCGTGTGGTGGGGCTTGCCGAGGGCCACGGCGATCATGGGCGGCTTGTAGTTGACCCGCGTCACCCAGGCGACCGCCAGGAAGTTTGGCTTGCCCCCGACCATGGCACCCACCAGCGTCATAGGCATGGGATACGTGAACGCGTTGCTGTCGATCTTCACCTTGCTCATGTTCGTTCCTCCGTCGCGGTATCGGCACTCACGCCCCTGGCTTCGCCAACCGAACACCCATCTCAAACGCTTTGCGGCAGTCCTCTGGAAACACGGTCTTCCGCCTCTCGGCCTTCGCTTTGGGATCGAACCGCGGCGCCACAAACTTCGAGTAGTCGTCGAACTGGAGCGTGTCGTAGCTCATCAACGACTGGACCGGTCCGAAGATCCGCTGCATGAGCATCTCGTTCCGGCCGAACGATTGACCATAGCCCATCTGCCTCGCCATCTCCTCGGGCGCGCCCATCGTATATATGAGCGCAATCGGAATCCGACGCGGGAACAGGGTCTTGGGATTGTCGGAATAGACGAGATAGGGAAACACGAGGCGCTCCAAAAAGGAACGCATGTGCCCCGTTATATCGCCGAGGTAGATCGGTGACCCCAGGATGAGACCATCGGCTTCCCGTATCCTGGCATAGAGCGGCGTGAGGCTGTCATCCACGGCACATCTACCGTACCTCTTGCCGCCTTTCAGCTTGCAGGCGAAGCAGCTGATGCAGCCCGTGAAGGCGAGGTCGTAGAGATGAACCAGTTCCGTTTCGGCCCCTTGTGAAACGGCACCCTCAAGCGCCTTCCCAATCAGCGTGGCCGTGTTCCATTGCTTCCGCGGGCTGCCGTTGACGGCGATGACCTTCATGCTGAGTGCTCCTGGCTAACGAGTGGAATCCACGTCCCCGCACTACTTCCTGCGACAGGCTTAGCTTCTGGCGCAGGCTGCGGACACCCTTGCCGCTGATCCAGCCACTGGTCTCGGCAGGTTCTGCCTTTGGTACCGGTTGCGGCATCCGCGACGGCAAGGCCGCCAGGCGCTTGCATTCCTTCTCCAAGGCGGCCACGCGCCGCTTCAGGTCGGCCAAAACGTGCCGGGCGGCGGTGGTGGGCTTGCGCAGGGGGGCAACCGCCTGCCTGGCTTCCTTGCGGGCAATGCGGGAAATCTCCGACTTCAGTGCGGTGATGACGTTGGGCATGGTTGCTCCTAATTCCCGCTTGTGATGAAGGCAGTATGGCACGATAGGGTACATCCTGCAAGCGTGGCGTCGGCAACGAACACGGACTGGTGCGCACGGCTGAAAGCCTGCGTCGCGCCGGCTACCATGCCACCTCCTTTGCTGCGCCTAGCCGCCCGCCCTCATCGGTGCCATCCGTAGCTCCCGATTCCCGCCTTGTCACCCGCCCCCGGCCGCCCTATCCTGTCTACCAATGAAGCGGGCATGACCATAGCGCCCTTTATTCACTTCCTGTTTGTGAAACGCTACGCCACGGCCCAGCTCGAATTCGAACGCAATGCCCTCCTCGCCGTCTCCAGCCTAATCCGAGGCGTACGACGATCTCGGTGAACGCGTGCGGCCGGTGAATCTGCTGCGGGACATTCCAGCACTGTACAAGGAGTTTGCCGTGTGGATCAGGACTCACAAGGGTGCATGGGTGGCGGGGAAGGCGACATATCGCGGTGGATTCGGATTCGCCTACAAGACGAAGGCCGAAATCCTCTGCGGAACAAGCGGCGGCCCGATTGTGACCAGGCGCGGGGAACTGGCCAGCGTAGTATCGCATGGGACAACCGCGCCAGACGGCAAAGGTTTCTACACATCGTCAGCCCCGCTGATACCGCTGGCCCTGCCTGCATGGATGCTGAAGATCCGGCCGCCGACATAACCGGAATCGTCTCGACTCCTTTGTGTTAAGGGAAAGATGACATGAAGCCAATGCATGCTTACAAACGTTGTCATGCCATGGGCTCTCTGTGCCTGTGTCTCGCGGTGTCAGGATCCGTTGCCCATGGCGGTGGCGAAGCGGCAAGCGGCCACGCGGACCGTTTGGAGGCCGCCCCCACCGGGTGGCTGGACGTGGCGGCTGTGACGACCGTGTACCGCGAAAACTCACACGCCGAGGTAATCGTGGGCAGGCTGCTCGACACGCACACGCTCGACGGGAAGGGCCGCGTCTCGCCGCTGCGCCTTCGGACGCTCTACACTGATCAGGTGCCGGTGAACGACACCAGCCGCCGCGCCGCCGCCGCTCATGGCCGGTTCTTCAGTGCCGCTTGCCTGGCGCCAGCCGGCCATCGACGTGCTGCGCGGGGCAAAGCTCGAACAGATCGTGGCCGTGAGCCTCCACACGCTAGACTCCTACGGCTTCCACGCCCTTAAAACACAGCGACCGAGGGTGGGCGATTCGATTTGGGTGGCTGCATCCTTGCCCACGCAGAGGCTCCTCATCGCCACCACCGGACTCCAGCCCCGGCTGGTTGAAACGATGGTGTGTCGTAAGCGGGAGCGGAGGACGTCTAGGTGTCGCCACCAACAAAAAAAATATGGCACGATATTTGCTGATTTTGACAAGCAGAGTTCAGCGCTATCGGTTTATTCTCATGAAAAGAATGCTTTTTTGTACGATGGCCGCGTTGGCCG
>CAYRPP010000132.1:0-5601 GCA_964426115.1 uncultured Lentisphaerales bacterium
TGGCATGCAGGGTGTAAAAGGCGGCGGCGAGCGGCACGGCGCCGTCGCGCTCGAGCGCCTGCCGCGCCGCCCCGGCGTAGTGGCAGGCGGCCGCGAAGTCGCGCCGCGCCCCGGCGATGTGCGCCAGGGCCAGCAGGGGGACGGCGTCGGGGCGCGGCGCGGCGGCGGCCCGCATCCAGGCGCTGGTGACCGCGGGGCCGGTCGCGGCCAGCTCGAAGCGCACGAAATTGAGGATGCGCTCCGGGTCGCCCGGCGCCTCGCGGACGGCCTGCTGCACTGCGCGCCGCGCGCCGTTCGTGTCGCCGGTCGCGAGCGCCGCGCTGGCGAGCGCCTCGTGGGCGACCGCGCGCTGCACGCCGGTCGTGGCGCACTGCAGCGCGAGATCGAAGAAGGGGCGGGCGCGCGGCGCGTCCGCCGCCGACCGCAGCAACAGGCGTCCCCACATGAAGGGCAGCGCGAAATCGCCGTCCGCATGGCGCCGCGGCAGCGCGAGCGACCGCAGGACGCGCAGGGCCCGACGATCCTCGCCCGCGCGTATCCAGGCGCGCGCCTGCAGGGCACGCCACTCGCGGCCGTCATCGGGCTGCCGTTCGGCGGCCTTGCCGAAATGCGTGGCGGCCAGGGTGTGCTGCCCCGCCGCGTCGGCCAGGCTGGCCAGCAGGGCGTGGTTGGCCGCGGAGTCGTGCCGGCGAATCTGGCGGCGAACCTCCTCCATGGCCGCCTCGTGATCCCCCTGGCTCCAGAGACGGCCCGCGAGCAGGTGGGTCAGGAGCGCGTTCGTGGCGTCGAGGGCCGCGGCCTGCCGGAACGCGCCTAGGGCCGCCTCGGCTCCGGCCGGGCCCAGTTCGGCGTCCAAGATCAACCCGTGCGCGAAATGCGCCAAGGAGCTCGAGAAATCGGCGTCCTCGCGCGGCAGCAGGGTGGCGTGGGGAGCGGGAGAGACCGGAAACATCCCGCACCCGGCACAGAGCACCAGCAACGCGCCCGCGGCCAGTCTGAGGGAACGCATTCCAGCTCCCGGCGACTCAATTCTTGTGACGGTTCGCCTTCAGACGCTTGTCGTGCTTGTGCTTGGACATCTTGGCGCGGCGCTTCTTCTTGATGGAACCCACGTGTGTTCTCCTTGGTCGTTGTTGGGCTTCGGCGGCTGCACGGAGCAGCCGCTAGAGAATGATCTTGTTGATCGGCAGCTCAATGATCCCCTGCGCGCCGGCCCCGCGCAGCGCGGGGATCAGCTCGCGCACGCGGCACTCCTCGACCACGGTCTCGACCGCGTGCCAGCCCTCGGCGTTGAGCGAGTTGACCGTCGGGGCGTGCAGTGCCGGCAGCAGGGCAACGACGGCGCCCAAAGCCTTCTCCGGCACGTTCATCTTCAGCAGGACGCGCGTCTCGGCCGCCAGGGCCCCGGCGAGCAGCAGGGCGAGGTTCTCGATCTTGGCGCGCTTGGCGGGATCGCCCCAGGCCTTGTGGCTGCAGATCAGCCGTGTCGTCGAGGTCAGCACCGTGTCGACAATGCGCAGGTTGTTGGCCCGCAGCGAGGAGCCCGTCTCCGTCAGCTCCACAATGGCGTCGACCAGCTCGGGGGCCTTGACTTCCGTCGCGCCCCAGGAGAACTCGACATCCGCGGTGACGCCATACTTTTCCAGATAGCGGCGCGTCAGGCCGACCGCCTCGGTGGCGATGCGCTTGCCCTCCAGATCCTTGACGGACTGGATCGGGGAATCGTTCGGGACGGCCAGCACCCAGCGCACGGGCCGCAGCCCCTGCTTGGCGTAGAGCAGCTCGACGACCTCGACCACGTCGGAATTGTTCTCGTAGATCCAGTCGTAGCCCGTGATGCCCGCGTCGAGGACGCCGAGCTCCACGTAGCGGCTGATCTCCTGGGCGCGGATCAGGCGGCAGAGCAGCCCGGGATCGTCGCACGACGGCATGTAGCTGCGCGAGCCGACCGACAGGTTGAAGCCGGCCTTGCGCATCATGTTGAAAGTCGCATCCTGCAGACTGCCTTTGGGTAGGCCAAGAATCACGCTCATGTTCGGGTCTTGTCCTCTTCGGAATAAAGTTTCAGTTTATCATGGCGGCTTCCGTACCGACAAGCCAAAACAACACAGTAGATCGGGCTCGCACACCATTCCCCAAGGTGCTAGACTTTGCGCCTCGATTGGGACTGGAAGGCCATGGGCCACGGGCCAGGATTCATCGGTACGCGAAAAGGCACGCATCATGAAGATTCTTGTGACGGGCGGCACGGGGTTCACGGGCAAGGCGCTGGTGCGGCGCCTGCTGGACATGGGTCACCAGGTGGTGGCCATGGACTACAAGGAGGGCCTGAAGACCGACGAGCTGCGCGCCTGGGGCGCCGAAGTCGTCATCGGCACCGTCACCGACCGCGACTGTGTCCGCCGCTGCCTGCGGGGCGTCGACGTCGTCCAGCACATCGCCGCCGCCTTCCGCGAGATGAACGTCCCCGAGCAGCACTACTGGGACGTCAACGTCGGCGGCACCCGCATCTGCCTCGAGGAGGCCCTCGCCGCCAACGTCAAGAAGTTCATCTACTGCAGCACCTGCGGCGTCCACGGCAATGTCAAGCAGCCCCCGACCGACGAGGACCACAACATCGCCCCGGCCGACTACTACCAGCAGACGAAGTACGAGGCCGAGCCTGTAACCATGGAGTTCGTCCGCAAGGGGCTGAAGGCGACGATCGTCCGTCCCTCGGCGATCTACGGGCCCGGCGATCCCGAGCGCTTCCTGATGATCTTCAAGCGCGTCGCGCGCGGGCGGTTCCCGATGTTCGGCAGCGGCCGGACGCTCTACCACCCCGTCTACATCGACAACCTGGTCGACGCCTTCGTCCTCGCCATGGATCCTGAAAAGGGCAATGGGCGCACCTACCTCGCGGCCGACGCCGAGTACGTGCCGATCGAGGATCTCGTGCGGCGCACGGGCAAGGCCATGGGCGTCGACGTCAAGATCACCCACTACCCCGTCTGGCCGGTCGTGGCCGCGGGCCATGTCTGCGAGAAGCTCTGCAAGCCGTTCAAGATCGCCCCGCCGATCTTCCCGCGGCGCGTCGACTGGTACCGTCAGAACCGCGCCTTCGACATCACCCGCGCCCGCCGCGAACTGAGCTACGATCCCAAGGTGGGACTCGACGAGGGGCTCAGGCGCACATACGCCTGGTACCGCGACAACGGGTTCCTGTGAGACGCCATCCATGTGCGGCATAGCAGGCATCCTCAAGCCCGGCCACGCGGAGACCATCCGCGCCATGACCGCGCTCATCACGCACCGCGGCCCCGACGACGAGGGCTTCTACTCCGACGCCCACATCTCGATGGGGCAGCGCCGCCTCAGCATCATCGACCTCGTCACCGGGCGCCAGCCGATCGCCAACGAGGCTGGCAACCTCCAGTTGTTCTGCAACGGCGAGATCTACAACAGCCCCGCCCTGCGGCGGGAGCTCGAGGCGCGCGGCCATCGGTTCAAGACCGCCACCGATGTCGAGACGGTCCTCCACCTTTACGAGGAAGAGGGCACCTCCTGCGTCAAGCGCCTGCGCGGCATGTTCGCCATAGCCATCTGGAACCGCGACGACCAGAGCCTCTTTCTCGCGCGCGACCAGATGGGCCAGAAGCCCCTCTTCTACGTTGACGCGCCGGGCGCCTTCGCCTTCGCGTCGGAGGTCAAGTGCCTCCTCGCGACGGGCCTCGTGCGGCCCGAGGCCGATGCCGACGCCATCTGGCACTACATGTCGCTGCGCTTCGTGCCCGACCGCTACACATTCTTCAAAAACGTCCGCAAGCTCCCCGCCGCCACCTGGATGCTGCGAACCGCCGACGGCCGGCTCCAGTCCGAACACTACTGGGAGCTGGACTTCAACCGCAAGCTGACATGCAGCGAGGATGAGGCCGTCGAGCAGCTCGACCAGCTTCTCGCCGAGACGGTCAAGCTTCACATGCTCAGCGACGTGCCCGTCGGCTCCTTCCTGAGCGGCGGCATCGACTCGAGCGTCGTGACGGCGATGATGGCCGAGGCCACCGGCGCCACCTTCCCCACCTTCTCGATCGGCGTCAAGGAGCAGCGCTTCAACGAGCTGCCCTACGCGCGCATGGTCTCGCAGAAGTACGGACTGCTCGGGCGCGAGAAGGTCGTCGAAGCCGACCTCGTCCACCTCATGCCGCGCATGATCCACCACATGGACGAGCCCTCCGACCCCTTTGGCGTCGGGGTGTTCCTCGTCGCGCGCGAGGCGGCGCGCGAGGTCAAGGTCGTCCTCAGCGGCGACGGCGGCGACGAGAACTTCGCCGGCTACGACCGCTTCGCCGGCCAGCGGCTTGTCGACTACTACGCCTGGCTCCCCGCCGGGCTGCGCCGCCAGGTCTTCGGACGCCTGATCAACCTCGTCCCCGAGTCGTTCGGCTACAAGAGCGCCGCCGCGCGGCTGAAATGGCTGCACGCGATGTCGTTCCACGACGCCGGCCGGCGCTACGCCGAGAGCATGAGCTTCCTGCGCTTCACCGACGAGCACAAGCAGCGCCTCTTCACGGCGGCCGCGCGCGGCGCGCTCGCGGATCCCGACTCCATCGCCAAGATCCTGTGCCACTTCAACAGCGGCAGGGCCGACGAGATGATCGACCGCATGCTGAACACCGACCTGATGACGCGCATGCCGGACCATCTGCTGACGATCTCGGACCGCATGGCGATGGCCCACTCGCTCGAGGCGCGGCCGCCGCTGATCGACCACAAGGTCACCGAGTTCGCCGCCTCCCTGCCGGGCGGCTACAAGCTCAAGGGCCGCTCGCTCAAGCACATCCTGCGCCGGGTCGCCGCGCGCCACCTGCCGCGCGAGCTCATCGACCGTCCGAAGCAGGGCTTCGGTTTCCCGATCGGCATCTGGCTGCGCACCGACCTGCGGGCCTTCACTCGCAACCTGCTGCTGCGCGACTCGCGCTTCGTCGCCAACGGCACCTTCGACGGCGCCTACGTGCGGCGGCTCGTCGACGAGCACCAGGACGGCAAGGCCGACCATAACTTCCGCCTCTGGATCCTGCTCAACCTCGAAATCTGGCACCGCCTCTACTTCGAGGGCGAGACCGTCGACTCCTGCGGCGCCCTGATCGACCGCCTCATGCACGATGCCTGAGGCCCGCGGCCCGCTTACTTGCCTGAAACATTCACCTGCACCTGCGGCGGATACTACAGCCGCCCCCACCGCTTCCTGGGACCGGCCCTCGGCGTGTCGATCTTCTTCGCCGTCCCGCGCTACGAGCCGCGCTACGGCATGGGACAGCCGCCGGTCCGCGCCGTGAAGGCCGTGCTGGACAACATGCGCTGGAACATCCGCGAGCTGCCGGAGCCCTGAACGGGCCCGCGCGGCGCGCCGTCGCTCCTGTTTCCGGAAGGCTACGATTCCGTCCGGAACGGGACGGCGGGCAGTCCGTCGCCGTTGCAGAGATGCGCCTCGGTATGGCCGGATCAGGCGTCAGGCTGAGCCGCTTGGCGCCATCCCCGGTTGCGCGCGGATGATCGGCCCCGTAAAGCGGCAATGGCTCACGTCCGGGGTGCCCGGCTCTGCCCCCCGGCTACCATTCATGC
>CAYRPP010000133.1:0-5526 GCA_964426115.1 uncultured Lentisphaerales bacterium
GCGCTCCTCGACGGGCACATTCCCTTCGAGATCGTCGTCGTCGATGATGGCAGCGGTGATGGCACGGCGTCCGCGATCGAGTCGGCGCGGGCGCGCCATCCCGTCGCGATCCATCCCGTGATCCTCCCGGAGAACGGCGGCAAGGGGGCGGCGTTGCGGGATGGCTTCCGGGCGAGCCGCGGTTCGCATGTGCTGCTGCTCGACGGGGATCTCGACCTGGCGCCGGAATACGTCGTCCGCTTCTTTCAGATCATGCGGCGCGACCGAGCCGACATCGTCATCGGCTCCAAACGGCATCCCGATTCGGAGATCGACTACCCCCTGCGGCGCCGCATCGCCAGCCGCGTCTACTTCGGGATCGTGCGTCTGCTGGTCGGACTGCCGGTCACGGACACGCAGACGGGGATGAAGCTCTTTAAGCGCGAGGCGCTGCAGTGGGCCTTCGACCGCATGCTGGTCAAGCGCTACGCCTTCGACCTGGAGATGCTGGCGATCGCCCATGGCCACGGCTACCGCGTGAGCGAGGCGCCGATCCGCATGGACTACGGCAACAAGGTCGGCGCCCTCACCTGGGCCAACGTCCGCACCGTGATGACCGACACGCTGGCCGTCTTCTACCGCCTGCGCCTGATCCGCTACTACCAGAGCGTCGAGGTCGGCGCGGTTCCGGAGCCGCCGCCGCGCGTCTCGGTGGTCATCGCCTGCCCGGCCCCCTCGGCGTATCTTGGCGAGGCCTTGGCGGGGCTCGCGGCGCAGACAATCCTCCCCTGTGAGGTGATTGTGTTGCCCGATGCCGCCGTGGCGGCACCGCTGACGGCGGGCGCGGTGCCCGTCCGGGTGCATCCCACCGGGAACCTGCGGCCGGCGGAAAAGCGCAACCTGGGCATCGGCCTGGCCACGGGCGAGATCGTGGCCTTCCTGGACGACGACGCCTATCCGGCGCCCTCATGGCTCGAACAGGGGCTGAAGTACTTTTCGCGGCCCGAGGTAGCGGCGGTAGGCGGGCCTGCCCTCACGCCGCCGCACGACCCCTGGCGCGCGCAGCTCGGCGGCCGCGTCTACGCGAACCCGCTGGTCTCGGGCGGCTATGCCTACCGCTACCACTCCGAGCGGGTGCGCCGCGTCGACGACCTGCCGAGCTGCAACCTGCTCGTGCGCACTCGCGTGCTACGCGAGCTGGGCGGGTTCAACACGCGCTACTGGCCCGGCGAGGACACCATCCTCTGCACGGAGATCGTGCACCGTCTGGGGCACTTGATGTTCTACGATCCCTGGACGGTCGTCCACCATCACCGCCGGCCGCTCTTCGGACCCCATCTGCGGCAGGTGGGCCGCTACGCGCTCCACCGGGGCTACTTCGCCCGGCGCTTTCCCGCGACCTCGCGCCGCCTCGGCTACATGCTGCCATCGATGCTGGTGCTCGGTATCGCCTTCGGCTGGCTGGCGGGGCTCGCGGCTCCACTGCTGGGGCGGCTATATGTTGGCACGCTTTCCGCTTATCTCCTGGTGACGTTCCTGGGCGCGTTCCAGCGGCGTCCCGCGTCCTGGCTCATGACCTGGGCCGGAATCGTGGCCACCCATGCGGTCTACGGCACTCGCTTCCTGCAGGGGCTCTGCGCGCGGCGGATGCCATGCGAGACCGCGCGTTTCGATCACCCCTCGGAAACGGTGAAAGCGACATGAAGTGCAAGAGCATCCTGTACCTCTGCCTGGCGGGCCCCGTGCTGGCCGCCCCGCCCAGGCTGGTCTTCGAAGCCGAATCGGCCGCAACTTTGGAGGCGCCGATGGTCGTCGTCGCGGCGGACCAGGTGCCCGCGGGATCGGCCTTCGCGCCGGGCGCCTCGGCGGGCCGCTACCTGGAGATTCCCGAAAAGGCCGGCAATCCGCCGAAGCTGGAGAAGGGGTTCGCCCGCTACACGTTCGACCTGCCGGAGGAGGGCGACTACATCCTCTGGGCGCGGGTCTGGTGGGAGGGCGAATGCAGCAACTCCTTCACGGTGCAGCTTGACGACCAGGCCCCCTTCCTCTTCGGCGAGAACGCCACCTACCGCACCTGGCACTGGGTCAAGTACCCGGTCGCGCGGATGACCCCGCCGCTGCGCCTCAAGCAGGGGCCGCATGTCCTACGCGTCGGCAACCGCGAGGATGGCGTGCGTCTGGACCAGATCCTCCTCAGCCCGAACAAGCGCTTCGTGCCGGTCGATATCGAGCGGGTGACGACCGGGGAAGGGGCGCCTTGAAGCTGATCGCCCCGCGCGCCGCGTGCGGACGCCTGCTGCCCGGCCTTGTGTTGCTTACCCTGGCGGCTGCGCCCACGCAGTGGAGCCTGCCCCTGCCGGGGAGCGTCCACCTTACGCTGGCCGACCTGTTGCTGCTGGCCGCCGTACCGGTCGGGCTATGCGCGGGGCTGCGCCTGCGGCACCTGCTCTTCGCCCATCTGCTCTTCCTCGGGTTCGCGGCGCTTTCGGTCCTGTGGGCCGATGACGCGCGCGCGGCCGTCAAGGAGTTGATCCAGCTCGCGCTCTATTTCGGAGCGGGCACGCTGCTGGCCGGGGCCGCCCTGCGGCTCACCGGGGGGCGCGGCCTGCGGCTGGCCGTCGGGACCATGCTTGGCGTTGGCGCGCTTATCGTCGCGTTTGCGCTGGGGCAGTACTGGCTGGGGCCGATGGACAACCCGCTGGTGGTCCGCGGATCCTTCGGCAACCGCAATGTTCTCGGCGGCTACCTGGCGCTGCTGCTGCCGATGGCCTTCGGACTGATGCTTTATTCGCCCTCGCCCAGACTGCGCCTGGCCTTGGGACTGCTTGTGCTGGCCGGTCTCTCCGTATGTCTCTCGGGCGCCGCGCTGCTGGCCATCGCGCTGGCGATACTCGCGCTGGCCGCGCGTCGTGGCGCGGCCTGGCTGGCGGGCACCGGCCTGGTGCTGATGGTTGGGTTCACCCTGCTGCTGCCGCGCCTGCCGCGCGCCAACGACGCCGCGGCCTTCGACTCCCTGGCGCTCTACGATGCGGAGGGCCGGCCGACGCGCCGCTATCCCGAGTGGCAGGCGGCGACGGTGATGGCCTTGGAGCGCCCCTGGGTGGGGCAGGGGCTGGGCGGCTACCAGAAGCAGATAGGCCCCTTCTACGGCGTCGTCCCCAACGCCACGGGGCCGGCCGAGCCCGATATCCAGAATCTATATCTCGTCCTGGCCGCGAGCGCGGGACTCCCCGCCTGCCTGGCCTTCCTGCTCATGCTCTGGAACGGCATGGCCGACGCGTGGAAGGGTGGGGAAGGGCGCGACGATGCGCCTCCTGAAGTGCTCCCGGGCCTCGGCGCCGGCCTGGCCGCGGCGCTGGGCGCCTTCGCGCTGACGGCAGTCTGGCACCCGCTCCTGGTCCGCGGCATCGGCCTGCCCATGGCGCTGCTGCTGGCCGCCACACGTTACCGGAAGATCATTTATGAACCTTAGCGTCCGTCTGAAAAAACGCAAGCCCGACACGCGCGTCTTCAAGATCGAGCCCGGACGCATCGCCAATCCCCTCGTGCGCGCCGGGGTGGGGCTTACGCGCGGACTCATCGAGCACACGCTCTGCTTCCCTGCCCTCAACCAGATCTATGCCGACACCACCGCGCCGGGCGGAGATCCCTCGCTCTCCTTCGCGCGCCGCGCGCTGCAGGCCATCAACGTGACCTGGAAGGTCAACGCCCCCTGCGAGCAGCCGGTTCCCGCGACGGGGCCGGTGGTGCTCGTGGCCAACCATCCCTTCGGCGGCATCGAGGGCGTGGTGTTGCTGGCGCTGATGGAGCGATACCGGCCCGACTTCAAGGTGATGGCCAACTACCTGCTCTCCACGATGCCGGCGGCGCGCGACTTCTTCATCTTTGTGGATCCCTTTGGCAGGCGCCAGTCGGTCGCGGCCAACCTGCGGCCGATCAAGGAGTGCATGTCGTGGTTGCGGCAGGGCCATTCGCTGGGTGTCTTTCCCGCCGGAGAGGTCTCCAGCGTCGACATCCACACGGGGCAGGTGCGCGACCCGGCCTGGAGCACCTCCATCGCCGCGATTGTGCGCCGCACTCAGGCGACGGTCGTGCCCGTCTTCTTCAGCGGACAGAACAGCCCTCTCTTCAATATGATGGGGCTCATCCATCCGCGCCTGCGCACCATCATGCTGCCCAAGCAGCTTCTCAACAAGCGCGGCCGCGAGCTCTCCGTGCAGATCGGGCAGGCCATTCCCTGGAAGGAGATGGAGGAGTATGCCTCCGACGAGCAGCTCATCCAATATCTCCGCCTCCGCACCTACATCCTGGCCGAACGCAAGAGCGCGCCGCGTCCGCCGCGGCCACGTCTGCCGTCTGCCATCCGGCTGCCCCTGCGCCGCAAGCTCGAAACGGTCGTCCCGCCGGTCGATCCGGAAGCCATGGCGCGCGAGTTTGCCGCGCTGCCCGGCGGGCAGATGCTGCTGACGGCCGGCGAGATGCGCGTCTGCCATGCCCGTGCCCCGCAGATCCCGGCGATCCTCCGCGAGATCGGCCGGCTGCGCGAGATCACCTTCCGCGCCGTGGGCGAGGGCACGGGCAAGGCGATCGACCTCGACCGTTTCGACGACGACTATGTCCATCTCTTCATCTGGAACACCGAACGACGGGAGGTCGTCGGCGCCTACCGCCTGGGGCTGGCGGACGAGATCATGGCGGCGCGCGGCGTCAAGGGCCTATACACCCACACCTGCTTCCGCTTCGACGAGCGCCTCATGCGGCAGTTGCAGCCGGCCATCGAGCTCGGCCGCTCCTTCGTGCGCCCCGAGTACCAGAAGGCCTTCCACCCGCTGCTGCTGCTCTGGCGCGGCATCTGCGCCTTCATCGTGCGTTACCCGCGCTACCATCACCTCTTCGGGCCGGTCAGCATCACCAACGAGTACTGCGACGCCTCGCGCAACCTGCTGCTGCGCTCCCTGCGCCTGACCAACTTCGAGCACGAGCTGGCCCGGCTGGTCAAGCCGCGGCGGCGGCCCCGCCGCCCCCGGCGCGCCGAGTGGAACCTGCCCGACTTCCATCCCTACATCGACAACCTGGATCTCGTGACCAAGCTGATCCAGGAGATCGAGAGCGGGCAGAAGGGCATCCCCGTCCTGCTGCGCCAGTACCTGAAGATGGGCGGACGCCTGCTGGCCTTCAATGTCGATCCCCACTTCAACTTCTCCCTCGACGGGCTGATCTCGGTCAACCTGCTGAAGTGCGACCCGAAGATCCTCGGGCGCTACATGGGCACGGCCGAGCTCTACGCCTACCTGCACACGCACGGGGTCGATCCGGGGGCCGGCGGAGCCGTGGAATCCGGGGAGCCCGGAGGAGACCCGTCGTGATCGCGATGCTGCGGGGCCTGCTCGCCGACAAGCAACCCTCCCGCGTCGTTCTAGACGTTGGCGGCATCGGCTACGAGGTGCTCATCCCATTGAGCACCTACGACCGCCTGCAGGCGACGGGATCCGAGTGCCGGCTGCTCGTCAGCCACATCGTGCGCGAGGACGACGAACTGCTCTTCGG
>CAYRPP010000134.1:0-5503 GCA_964426115.1 uncultured Lentisphaerales bacterium
CGTCGTCCGGTGTGAACGTGCAGTCGCGGATGCCGTAGCGGAAGGTCTCCCCTTCAAGTTCCAGCGTGTAGAGGTGCGGATTGTCGACGTCCCAGAGAACCGGGTTCGCAACCGTGAAGGTGCGCTTGCGCGGGCCGCTTTCCGAAAGCGCATACTCCACCTGGACGGTCGCGTCATGACTGGAAACCTCCGGCGTGGTGATGAAGAGGCTGCCGGGAACCATGTGGTCGCGCGGCACGGTCTTCAGCCGCACGCTCCGGTAGAGCCCCGCGCCCGGATACCAACGTGAATGGTGCTTCGTGGTATCGCAGGTGACCTTGAGTGTGTTGTCGCCTGCCGCGATCAACCGGCCGATGGGCAGCGTAAAGCTCATGTAGCCGTAGTCCCAGCCACCCGCCGCCATGCCGTTCACCTCGACCGAAGGATCCGCCATCACCCCGTCGAACTCGAGATACACCTCGCCACCGGCGTCGAGCAAGGCGCGTTCATCGGCGCTGAGCTTGAACGTCCGCGTGTAGACGCCGTGCCCGCAGTACGGAAGCTTGCCGGTTTCGCAGGCGCCTTCCGCGTCAAACGGTCCCTCGATGGCCCAGTCGTGCGGCACGGTCACCGCCCGTGTCCGGCCATCTTTCGTTAAAAGCCATTCACCATCCAGCGAACGCGTGACGCCGCCCGCGGCAACCTTTTCCGCATGCTTCATGTATTACTCTCCACCATTTGCCCGCTTCATTCGTTTTCGCGTCGCACCATCGGACGGTGTGCCCCGCAGAGGGCCATCTTGTCGTCCAGCCGCTTGACGCGGGCCAGCAGTCCCGCCGACGGCTGCCTGTCGTCGGCCGTGGGCTTGTCGCTCGTAGCATCGTAGCCCAGAATCGGGGCGGCACGTTCCAGCAGATCCTTGGCGAGCGCCGCGCGCTGATCCTTCAGCATGATGTCGGCGAGTCCCAGGACGTAGTCAAGACGGATATCGGTATCCTCTCTGGCGAAGTTGTTGTTACGCGCGTTGTCGCTCCAGTCGCCGGCAGTGATGCAGCGCAGCGCATGGTCGGCCAGCGCCGTCCAGTTGGTCGCGGCCGGCGTGACATAGAGTTTGACGACGAGTTCGGCGGCGCGTCGGCGGCCGCTATTGGAGATGAACTTGTCGTCCACGAACGCATCGATCCGGGCGATGCGTTCCTTCTGGGGTTTGGCCTCCCAGTTGTGCATCAAGAGGTCATACTGCGCGCCGTAACGGACGTCCCGGGTGCTGCCCTCCACGGTACAGGTCTCGAGGGCGGCGACCCAGCGGGCGACGTCCTTGTCGAGCTGCGCCCTGGCGCGGGCGAGGTCGACCGGTGCGTTGGCGGCGTCACGGGCGGCTTGCTGCTCGAGCCGGCCGACACGGTCGCGCAGGAAATCGACGCCGTGCCGCAGGCGGCCGACCGTATAATCGATGGGCGTGAGGCCGCCGTCGAAGTGCGCCCAAGCATCGTAGAGCGCGGAGACGGACGCGAAATCGCCCTTGTCGGCATAGGCACCCGCGGGGCCGCGGAGGAACCACTGCCAGTCGCGCGCGGCGAGGGACCAGCCGAGCGCCTTGCCGCGGTCGTCGCCGTCGTAGCGGCGGGCGAGCTCCAGGGCGCGTTTGACGGGCAGGGGATTCTTTCCATGGGCGATCAGCCCGGCAATCTGGCCCAGGGCGAAATCGACACGCGGGCGGAGGTCGATGCGGCCATCCGCGAAGGCGCGGTCCATGAGCGTGAGCGCAGAGTCGGTCTCCCCGGCTTTGACGAGGACGGGGATGATGGACTTGTAGGCGCGGAAGGACCCGGCTGGATCGGCCTCGCGTCCCGCGAGCTGCTCGCCGAGCAGGCGCTCGGCGGCGGCGGGGCCCTCGGCGGCGAGCACGCATGCGGCGAGGAGGCGGAGGGGCTCGCAATCGGAGCGCAGGTCGTCGCCGAGGCCGCATAGGGCGATCTGCTCACGCAGGAAGGCGGCAGCACCGGCATGGTCGCCGGCCGCAATCAACTTCTTGGCGGGATCGAGGAGCTGGGCACCCCAGAGTACGCCGAGGTCATTCGCCTTGCCGAGCATCGGGCGGAGCAAATCGGCGAGCGGGCGTCCGCGGTGCGCGGCTTCGACGGCGGCGAGGACACGGACGGCGGGCGCGGCCGCGTTGGTGGAGAGCGCGGCGAGGGCCGGCGTGTGGTTCGTCGCCATCGCGGCGAGCAGGCGCTGGTAGTCGGGCGACTGCACGAACGCCGGCGCAGCCGGGACGGGCGCGGCCCCGGTGGCGGCGCGGAACTGCAGGTCCACGAGCGTCAGGGGGGTACCGCCGAGCCAGCGGGGCGCATCCTTCGGATAGGAGAAAGCGAATGCCTGTGCAGGGGCTCCACCCATGGCGCGGACGGTGCAGGCCCAGGTGCCGTTGCCGAGGTCGCGCCAGGCGTAGCCGCAGGCGGTACGGGCGTTACCCTCCGCGACGGCATCGACGGCGGGCGCACCGAACGCGAAGGCGCCGGCAGTGGCGCGGAAGGTGAAAACCGCCTCGGCACCATCCGCCTGGCCAGGGGCGAACTTGAGCTCGAAACCGCGGTCGCGGGCGAGCCAGAGCGGCAGCTCGCGGTCGCCGTCGACGGTACGGACACCCTGGTTACCGGTCCAGACCGACGCGGCGGCCGCGTCGAGCGGTGCGGGGGGATGGTCCTTGTCCCAGCGTTTGGACGGGTAGTTCCAGTCGTACTTGCCCTCCTGCATGTAGTAGTCGAAGTCCGCGATGGTCTTCTCGATCTGGAGGCGCGACTTCGGGTGCTTCACGGCCGCGAGCGCCTTGGCAAGGTAGTCGCGGAGCTCCGCCTCGAGACCGAGGTCGCGGATCATGACGGACACTTCGCGGTTCTCCTCGAAATCGAGGTGGCGGTTGGCGCGCTTGAAGAAGTTCTCGCGGACTGTGCCGTGGAAGCGGTCCATCCAGGGCGCCGCCTCGCGGTAGGCACGGCGGTTGAAGGCGCGGTGGAGCTGCTCGACGTCGAGGTCGGGGTTCCAGAGGAGGCGCGCGATGCACCAGCGCTGGTTGGCCGTGGAGAGGTGCTCGCCGGCGCAGTCGCCCTCGGAGTAGAAGCTCAGCGCGCCGATGTCGCGCTTCGCCATGGCGTCGAACTTGGCGGCCTCGGCCTTCGGGTACATCAGGAAGCCGAGGGCCCAGTAGTCGTAGTCGAGCATGCTCGTGCCGTGCGCGGCCCAGTCGCGGTAGATTTTCCACCAGTGCTGGTTGACCGGCGCGAAGATCGGCTCGGCCTGCGACTTGCGGACGTAGGTGCAGAACTGGGGCTGGATGTTCTTGCTGACCTCGATCTGCGGATAGGGCGCGGCGAAGAAGTAGGCGAAGGTGCTCGTCATGAAACCCGGGAAGTCCTTCTGGATGCGGGCGTCCAGCTTGTTGAGGTAGGTGTAGAACCAGGCGTTGTAGTACTCGTAGTAGTCCGTCTGCGGCGTGAGCACCTTGCCGAACCGGTTGGTGATCGGCGCGGAGCAGAGCGGGCACTCGCAGACGCCGTAGTTGTCGTCGACGCCGATGACGCAGTGCTCGCGGCCGTTGTAGCGCAGGGTCTTGATGTTCGGGATGACCTCGACGGCATGCTCGATGAACGCGGGATCGGCGAGGCAGGAGAGCTGGCTGTACTCGCTCCAGCGGGCGAGGCGGACGCCGGTCTCGCGGTCGAGGACCGGGTTGAAGCGGTTGATGCCCTCGCAGTGGTAGTAGTACTGCGGCGAGAGATAGTGGCCGCCCATCACGGAGAATCCGAGCTCGCTGTTCACGTTCATGTAGTTGCGGAGGGCCCACGCGCCGGCCCAGACGCCGCGCCACGCCATCGCGGGCTTCGAGACGGCGTCGGCCCAGACGACGTCGAGGGTCGGGGTCGGCGTGAAGATCGTGCCGTTCTCCTCGTCGTCGCGGAAGGCCCAGATGAGGTCGGTGTTGTTCTCGAGCAAAGCGTAGACGCCGTACATCGTGCCGGCGGGGCTGGCACCGAAGATGTAGATGTCGCCGCCGCGGACACGGACCGCGTAGCCGTCGTGGGCACCGCCGGAGGCGAGGAGATCGAGATCCTTCTGGAAATAGGGCTGGGCGAAGGTGGCGCCGAGATAGATCTTGACGTTTTTCGCCGGGGAGGGCGCGAGCAGGATGGGCACCTCGGCGCCGGTGATCTCCTTCAGCCAGCGGCGCAGTTCGCCGGCCGCATGACGCGCCTGGGCCTTCTCCTTGCCGCGCGCCTCGCGGAGATAGATCAGCCAGCGGTCGCGGTTCGGGAAGAAGTTGCCCACGCTGATCTTGTCGGACATGTCCACGACGATCTCACACTTGGCCTTGCCGTTCTCGGTGAGGCGGATGGGGCGCGCGATACGTCCCGTCGTGGGCGGCTTGAGGTAGGCGCTGGAGTCGCTATAGTCAGGCGTGTAGTTGGCGACAAAGTTGGTCCACGTGGCATAGCGCCCGGGATCGTCGACCCGGACGTGGGCCCCCTTGACGAGCTGCATCTGGGCGATGGAGATGACGACCTTCTCGCCCGCGGGAATCTTGCGGGTGTCGTAGTGCAGGCGGAGCGACTGCGCGCGGTCGCGGACGAAGCTCTTGTTGGCGGTGTAGTGCCCATCGCGCATGTCCCACGTGAAGTCCGCATAACCGTCGGTTCCGCGCGTCTCCGGAAAATCGTGGTAGCGGAACATCGTGACCGGAACCCCCATGGCCGCCCACTGGACATTGCCGTCGTAGGGCGAGACGCCGAAGTCGTCGAAATAGCGGTTGAAGGTGCCCGCGGCCCAGCCCGTGTAGACTTCGGAGGAGTCGCCGATCACGCGTTTCAGGGTGGGCGGGACCTCGATCTTGGCGATGAAGGAGAGGACGTTGTGCGTCTCGGCGTTGAAGGGCCGCGCGAGTTCGACGACAGGCTGCCAAGACTTGTACGCCCCCGGCGTGAGTTCCAGCCGCAGGACGGGCAGGACGGAGCCGCGCACGACATCGTTGGTCTCGATGACCGTGATGCCGGAAATGGGGGTTGGATCCTTGTCGTCCTTCTCGGCCCACACCACCTTCCATCCGGACAACGGCACCGCGACGGACTCCAGCGTGCCGGCCACCGTGAACTGGTTGGTGCTCAGGAAGGGGGGCGCGACAAGGTCGCCTGCCGTGACGGAGACCGGGTGCGGCCCGGCGGCAAGCGTGGCTGCGGTCAGCCAAATAGCGGCGAGGAGGGTGCGCAACGCAGGATAAGATGGCATGGTGTGCTTCCTTGTGACGGGAGGATAGGCGTTCCTGCAAGCAGATGACGTGCCAAGAGGCCGTGTGACGCCAGGACCGCCTATCCCGCCCGCTCCATGCGCCCTCCGCGCACCCCTGTGGGTGAGAAGCTGTGAAGCCAGACCCGCAGCCCCCGGCGAGATTGACTCGCCGATGGGCTGCGGGCATAAATAGGCATCCTTCTCGACGCGGTTGAATTCGGCGTCGGGAATGTCGCTGTACCAG
>CAYRPP010000135.1:0-5446 GCA_964426115.1 uncultured Lentisphaerales bacterium
CGCGCGACAGCACGGCCAGCGGGTTGAGCGCCTGGAGCTGGCTGGAGGCCGAGGCTAGCCGCAACTGTCCTTCGTGCCCGCGCGCCGCCACCGCCGCGTTCGCGCGGGTCTGAAGCCGTTCGAGGCGCAGGCGGAGCTGCGGCAGGCGGTCAACCTGCAGGCGGCCAAGGGCCGCCGCCGCCCGCTCGCAGCGGCGTTGCGCCTGGCTGCGGTGCGCGTCGAGCGCGCCCTGCGAGCGCGTCTGCAGATGGTCGAGCTGCTGCCGGAAGTGCCCGACGGCGTGCCCCGGCTCGCTGAAGACACGGTTCGCGCGCGCGGCGGCGAGGCGTCCGCCGAGAAAATCGAGGCGGTGTTCGACCTGGCGTCGCAGGCCACGCGCGAAAGTCGCCACCTGCTCCTCGAAGTCACGCTTGCGGCCGACGACCTGCTCGGCCGCCGCCGACGGCGTCGGACAACGGAGATCGGCGACGAGGTCGCTGATCGTGGTGTCGATCTCGTGACCCACGGCCGAGATCACGGGGAGGCGCGAGGCTGCGATGGCCCGCGCGACGATCTCCTCGTTGAAGGGCCAGAGATCCTCCAGGCTGCCGCCGCCGCGGGTGACGATGAGAACATCGAGCGGCGCATGGCCGGGCAGCACCTGGCCGGCAGGATCCCCGACGGCGTTGAGACGCTCGATGCCCAGGGCGATTTCCTCCGCCGCTCCGCTTCCCTGCACGCGGGCCCCCCGGATCAGAATGTCCAGGTTGGGGAAGCGGCGGTCTAAGATGTTGAGGATGTCGCGCAGCGCGGCGCCGGTCGGCGAGGTGACGATGCCGATGTGGCGCGGCAGGCGTGGCAGCGGGCGCCGCGGGCGGTCGAAGAGACCCTCGGCCTTGAGCTTCTGCTTGAGCGCCTCGAAGCGCGCCATCAGGTCGCCCTGTCCCGCGGGCTCCATCTGGCGCACCACGATCTGGTACTTGCCCTGCGGCGCGTAGACCGTGACGGGGCCGAAGAGGCGCACGGCCTGTCCATCGGCGGGCTCGAATCCGATGGAGGCGGCGACGTTGGCGAAGAGGATCGCGTTGAGCTGAGCGCCGGCATCCTTAAGCGTGAAGTAGACGATGCCCGAGGCCTGCCGCCGGAGGTTGGAAATCTCCCCGGCGACCCAGACGCTGCCCACTCCCGCCTCGATCTTCTGCCGGATGAGCTGCGTGAGCTGCGTGACGGTGTAGGTCTGGGCTTCCATGTGCCTGCCGATCGTCAAGGTTCGCGCCCGCCGGGCCGCCGCCAACCAATCAGCCCGGAGTCTGCTCTGCCGGAGCCACCGGCGACGCCTCGACAAGATGGTTGCCGTCGTCGAACAGCCGGACGCGGGCGATGGAGCAGGCTTTGCCCGTGGTGCGGTCGGCCTCGATGATCGCGCCCTCGAGGACGGCTGGTCCTTTGGCGACCTCGAAGCGCGACGGCATGCCGGTGACGAACTTCCTGAGCACCGGCGCGATCTCGCGCCCGATGACCGAGTCGCGCGGACCGGTCATGCCCAGGTCCGTGATATAGGCCGTGCCGCCGGGCAGCAGTCGCTCGTCGCTCGTCTGGACATGCGTGTGCGAGCCGACGACGGCGCTGACGCGCCCGTCAAGGTGCCAGCCCATGGCGATCTTCTCCGAGGTCGCCTCGGCATGGAAATCCACCATCACCGGACCGCCGCGGGGGATGCGTTTCAGCAGCGCGTCGATGCAGCGGAAGGGGCAGTCCGCCGGCGGCAGGAAGACGCGCCCGAGCAGGCTGATCACCGTCAGCGGCCCGAGGGCGGTCTGTACCGTGGTCCACCCGTAGCCGGGGCACTCCTCGGGTATGTTGGCCGGACGCACGAGGCGCCGCTCGCGCGCCAGGAAGGCGTCGGCGCCCTTCTGGTCCCAAACATGGTCGCCGAGGGTCAGCACGTCGGCCCCGGCCTCGAAGAGCTCCGCCGCCAGCGCCTCGGTGATGCCGCTGCCGGCGGCCGCGTTCTCGGCATTGGCGATCACGGCATGCAGGCCGTGCGCGGCGCGCAGGCGCTTGATGCCCGTCTTGAAGATACGGCGTCCGGGGCTGCCGACAATGTCACCGACAATCAGTATTCTCATGTTCTACCGCGCATACTCGATGCACCTCTGCTCGCGGATGACGACGACGCGTATCTGTCCGGGGTAGCGCAGCTCGGCCTCGATGCGGCGGCCGATCTCGCGCGCCATGAGCATGGCCTCGTTGTCGCTGACGGCCTGCGGGTCGACGATCACGCGGATCTCGCGTCCGGCCTGGATGGCGAAGGTGCCCTTGACGCCCGGGAAGGAGTTGGCGATGGCCTCCAGCTTCTCGATGCGCTGGATGTAGATCTCGGTGTTTTCCGAACGCGCGCCCGGTCGCGCGCTCGAGATGGCGTCGGCCGCCGAGCAGAGCACTGCGTAAATGCTGGTCGCCGCGACATCCTCGTGGTGCGCCTCGACGGCGTTGACCACGACGGGATCCTCGTGGGCGTGGCGCAACATTTCGGCGCCGATGCGCGCGTGGCCGCCCTCGGCATCCGGGCCGGCGCTCTTGCCGATGTCGTGGAAGAGGCCGACGCGCCGCGCGATCTGCGGATCGAGGCCCAACTGGTCGGCCATCAGGCCCATCAGGCGCGAGACCTCGATGGCGTGCTGCAGAACGTTCTGCGAGTAACTGGTGCGGAACTTGAGCCGCCCGAGCTGGCGCAGCAGTTCCGTGTCGACGTGCTGCTGCCGGGCTTCGTAGGCCGCCTCGCGGCCGGCCTGCAGGATGGTCTCCTCGATGTTGGCGGTGGCCTTGGCGACCTCCTCCTCGATGCGCGTGGGGTGGATGCGGCCATCGGCTACCAGCGCCTCGAGCGCCTGGCGCGCGATCTCGCGACGCACGGGGTCGAAGCCCGAGATGACGACTGCTTCCGGGGTGTCGTCGATGAGCAGTGTCATGCCCGTGGCCGCCTCGATGGCGCGCACGTTGCGGCCCTCGCGCCCAATGATGCGGCCCTTGATCTCCTCGTTGGGCAGGGTCACGGTGCAGGTGAGGCTGGAGGCGGTGTGCGGGGCGGCGTAGCGCTGCACCGCGAGGGCCACTAGGTTGCGCGCCTCGGCCTCGGCCGTCTCGCGCGCCTCCTCCTGCAGCCGCCGCAGCAGGCTGCCGGTCTCACCGCGAACCTCGTCCTCGACTTTCTGCCGCAGCTCGCGGCGCGCCTCCTCCTGGGTCATGCCCGCGAGCCGCTGCAGGCGCGCATGCTGATCCGCCGCGGTGCGGTCGGCCTCGGCGCGGCGGCGCTCTAGCTCCGCGGCCTCGGCCTGCAGGGCGGCCTGGCGCGCCTCGGCGGCGGCCTCCTTGCCCTCGACGACCTTGAACTTACGGTCGAGGTTCTCCTCGCGCAGCACGAGCCGATCGTCGAAGTCCTGCAACTCCTTGCGGCGCGCCTTGGTGGACTGCTCGAACTCCTCGCGCGCCTTGACCACCTCGGCGCGGGCGAGAATCTCGCCCTCGCGCAGGCGGTTTTTGACTTCCGCCTCGGCCGCATCCAGCCGTGCCTTGGCCTGTTTCTCGATGGAATCGGCCTGCCAGCGTCCCAGCAGCGTGCGGATGCCGTAGCCTATCAGGAGCCCGATTAAGGTCGCCACGCTTCCAATCAAGACATTATTCATTTTCCGCTTTTCTTCCGGTCAGCCCTCAGCTAGCGCCGCGCGCCGGCCGCCTCATGCCGGGCGATGATGGCCGGTGCGCCCTTCCAGGGATCCGCCCCATCCCAGTTTGCGGTTCAGCACGGCCAGAGGGTTGCCCTCGGCCAGGCCGGCGATGCGCACCACAACCGGACTGCGGGCGATCTCGACGCAGTCGCCCTGCCCGAGGGTGCCGCACTCGCGCCCGTCGAGCGCCAGGAGCTGCGGTTCCGACGGCCGCTCGCAGCAGAGGCTGACGGCGGCGGCCACGGGCACGACCAGCGGGCGCGCACCGAGGGCGTGCGGGCTGATGACGCTGATGATCAGCGCGGGGGTCTCGGGCAGGAGGATCGGCCCGCCCGCCGCCAGCGAGTAGGCCGTCGAGCCTGTGGCCGTGGCCACGATGACGCCGTCGCAGGCGTAGGTGGTGACGCGCTGGCCGTTGATCCCCAGCGCCAGATGCACCAGGCGCGCCGAGGCCCCGCGCGTGACGACGACATCGTTGAGCGCCTTGGTGCCGACCGTCTCGGAAGTGCCGTCGGCGCGCACGATGCGCGCGGCCAGCGTGGCGCGCTCGCTTATCCGGCAGCGGCCGTCGCGCAATGCCTGCAGCGCCTCTTCAACATGCTCCTCGTCGACGCTCGTCAGGTAGCCCAGCGACCCTATGTTGAAGCCCATCAGCGGCAAACCCGCCGCCTCGAGCGCATGCGCCGCCCGCAGCAGCGTGCCGTCGCCGCCCAGCACGATGACCGCCTCGGCCAGGCCCTTGAAGTCCTGCAACGACGCCATTTGCGCCAGGCCGCCGCCCGCCAAGCGGCAGGTGGCCGCGTCGGCGTGCAGCGCCAGTCCCAGCCGTCCCGCGGCGCGCACAACGCGCCGCAGGGCCTCCGGGGCCCGCGGATTATCGTGGTTGACGATGATGCCGAGGTTGCGCATGTCAGGTGGCGGGGGCGGGCGGTGCGGCCTTGGAGTCCGTCCCGGCATGGCGCGGCGCGCCGCGCAGTTGGATGTGCAGTTCGCGCAGTTGCTTTTCCGTGACCTCCGCCGGAGCCTGCATCATGAGGTCCTGCGCCTTCTGGTTCATCGGAAAGGCGATGACCTCGCGGATGTTCTCCTCGCCGGCCAGCAGCATGACGGTGCGGTCGACGCCCGGGGCGATGCCGCCGTGGGGCGGCGCGCCGTAGCGGAACGCGTTGAGAAGGCAGCCGAAGCGCGACTCGACGTCCTCGCGGCTGTAGCCCGCAAGGGCGAAGGCCTTGTACATGATCTCCGGGCTGTGGTTGCGGATGGCGCCGCTGGAGAGCTCGACGCCGTTGCAGACCACGTCGTACTGATAGGCGAGGATTTGGAGCGGGTCCTGGGCGTCCAGCGCCTCCAAACCGCCCTGCGGCATGGAGAAGGGGTTGTGGGAGAAGGCCACGGCGCCGGTCTCGCTGTCGCGCTCGTACATCGGGAAGTCCACGATCCAGCAGAAGCGGAAGGCATCCTTCTCGACGAGCCCGAGGTCGCGTCCCAGCTTGCAGCGGATGTCGCCGCCGACGCGGGCGGCGGCCGCCGCCTCGTCGCAGAAGAAGAACATGACATCGCCGTCCTTCATGGCGCCGGCATCCGCCAGCGCGCCGATCTCGGCCGGTGTCAGGAACTTCTGGATCGGGCCCTTGATGGCGGCGCCGTCCCAGACAAGGTAGGCCAAACCCTTGGCGCCCAACCCCTTGGCGTACTCGACGAGCTTGTCGAAGAAGCTGCGCGGCTGCGTCTTGATGCCC
>CAYRPP010000136.1:0-5442 GCA_964426115.1 uncultured Lentisphaerales bacterium
AAGCCGTGCCGCAAGCCGCGCCGCAAGCCGTGCCGCAAGCCGCGCCGGAAGCCGTGCCGCGGCGGCGCCGCCGGGCGCGGGGGCGACCGCGATACCTGCCGCGCAAGCTAGGTGTCGCGCTGGCCGCGCTCCGGGCGCAGGCCATCCGTCCGCGGGAGCTGCTGCTGCCCGCCGCGCTGGCCGCGGCCTGCTTCCTGATGAGCGGCCTGGTAATGGCGTTGTCGATCCGGGCGATCGGCGGCGCGGCGCCCTTCGCCGGCGTCATGGCCGTCCTGCCGGTCGTCTTCCTCTCCAGCGTGCTTCCAGCCAGCGTGGGCGGGCTGGGCGCGCCGCAGATTGCGGGCATTCTAGCCATGGGGATCCTGGGCGCCGAGCCGGCCGTCATCGCCTCGGCCGGCTTGCTCAACGCGGCGGTCGTGCTGGGCGTCGGCACGCTGCTGGCCGCGGTATTCCTGCCGGTCGTCGTGCCGGATTCCGCCTTCCGGCGTACTTGATTCAAGCTTTTTATGCGCGGGGCGGCGTGCTATGATCCCGCCATGCGCGAGACGAATGCCACCGACTTGCAGGCTCCCGGAGCCGCGGCGCCGCGGCCGCTGCTCGTCGTCTGCTTGGAGGAGGAAGTCCGCTCCCCCGTCAGCCACATACGGCTGGTGCACCACCTGCAGGATCTGAAGCCGGCGTACCGGATCGCGGCCTACGAACTGCCGCGTGAGCGGGACGCGGCGCTCGAGGCGATTCCCCACGCTTCGTTGCTTGTCATGGCGCGCAACCGCCATGTCTCCTCGCTCGAGGCCGCCCGCCGGGCCGGGGCGTGCGGGGTGCCGCTGCTCTGCGATATCGACGATTACGTCTGGGAGTTTCCCGACTACTCCAAGATCGTGCGCCATGCCACCGTCCACACGGACGAGATTCTGCGCCTGGCGGCCTGCGTCACGACACCCTCGGAGGCGCTGGCGGCCCTCGTGCGCGAGCGGCATCCCGGCAAGGATGTGCGGATACTGCCCAATGCCGGCGACATCTGGAGCGGCACCGGCACGCGCTTCACGCCCTGCGTCATGGCGAACAGCGACTTCTTCCGCATGCCGGAGATGAAGGCCGACTTCTTCCGCGCCGTGCGCGATGCCGCCGCGGCGGCGGAGAGTCCCGTGCTGCTCTACTACTTCTCCAACGACCCGCCCGAACCCTTCTCCGACGATCCCTGGCTCCGGATCATCTGGATGGGATTCCGCTCCTACAGCTCGTACAAGGAGCTGCTGGATGCCATCCGGCCGGACTTCGGCTTCGTCCTGCTCCGGGACGAGCCGTTCAGCCGCTTCAAGTCGGTGGTCAAGTTCGCGGAGTACGGTGCGGGCGGGACCATCGGCCTCTTCAGCCGCGTGCCGCCCTACGCCGGCTTCATCGAGGAGGGCGTCAACGGATTCCTGGCAGACAACACCTATGCAGGGTGGCGGGAGGCGGTGCTCCGCGTCCTGCGGCTCGAACCCGCCGCGCGGGCGCGGCTGCGCGTGCGGATCGCCGCCGACGTGGAGCGCCAGTTCGCCTACGGCCCTCTGCATTCGCGCTTCCGCGAACTGGCCGACGGCCTGCGGCGCCCGGTGTGCGGCGGTGCGGACCGCGTGCCGGACAACCTGCCGCCGCGGCAACCGTTCGCCTTTCGCGAGGCCTATGCCTACGCGTCATGGGTGCTGCATGCCGAGCGGCCGCGCCTGGAGCGCGAACTGGCGCTCTTCCGCCGCTCACCGGTCTGTAGATTGCTGCAGAGGCTGCACGCCGGCCTGCGCGGGCTTCTGGAACGGGCACGGGCGCGCGGGAGGAAAGCATGAATCCGAGGGACACCAACCTGCGCGCCGACGTGCTCGACGATGCCGAGCTGGGCCGCCGGTTCGCCGCCACCCCCGGCCTGGATCCCGGGCGGGACGGACGCCTGGTGCGCCTGCCCGCCGGCGGCCTGCGGACCCCGGCCGGGAGCCGTGCCACGTTCGAGTGGGTCTGCGCGGAGGGCGTGCGCTACAACCTCGTGGCCGGCGCCGGCGCCTCCGGCGAGTATGCGCGCACGCAGGCGTTCCACCGCGCCTTTCCCGAGCTCGGCATCCGTCCAGCGGCCCTGGTGGAAGTGCGGGGCGTCGAGGTTGCGGTGCTGGAGCATTTCGAGGGCCGTAGCCTGGAGGAACTGCTGGTGGAGGGTGCGGTCGCGGAGGAAGAGGCCCGGCGGCTGCTGGACGGGGTGATCGACCGTCTGGAGGCGGAATCGCAGGCCGTGCCCGCCGCGGAGGCGCTCGCCGCGCTGGAGGGCTTGCAGGCGGAGATCGAGGGCCTGGAGGTCTGGGGCGTGCTGGACCGGCACTATCTCGGCGAGGTCGTATTTCCGCTGCTCCGGCGCACGCTCGATCCCGCAGCTTTGCGCCGGCGCTGGACCACGGGCGACTTTGTTGCCCGCAACATCCTGGTCGGACGCCAGGGCGGCTGCCGTCTCAAGGACTGCGAGTTTGCCGCCCAGTCGCCCTTTGCGAACGCCGATTTCCTTCGATTCGGCGAGTTTTCCGACGTGACGGAGCCGCTCAAGGAGCATGTGCGCCGCCGCCTGAGGGGCGATCCGCGCTGGTGGCGCATCCATTTCTGCCTGGATCAGGCCTGCAAGCTCGCACAGGTACGCGCGCCGGAGGCTTTGGTATACGATGCGGGGGTGCTGATCGAAAGGATGGCGTGCGAGGTGCAGGAGGGGAAACCGGGCCGCTCCGCCTCGTGCCTCTGCCGGTTGCGGAGCGACCGCGACGCGCTCCAGCAACACACAGCGGCGCTCCAGGAGCAGTACGACGCGCTCCGGCAACATACGGCGGGGCTCCAGGAGCATTACGACGCGCTCCGGCAACATACGGCGGGGCTCCAGGAGCATTACGACGCGCTGCAGCAACACGCCGGCGGCCTGCAGGAGCAGTGGAACCTCCTGGAACGGCACGCCCGGTTGCTCCAGGAGTCGCACGATGCTCTTTCACGGGAGCGGGCGGAACTGCTCCGCCACATCGACCTGCTCAAGCATCCCTGGCGCAGGCTGCGGCGGAAGAAGTCCGGCGGATGAGCGCGGCGCGGACGCCGCTCATCCGCCGATGAGCGGCCGTTCCATCGGTCCCAGACGGGCGCGGAATCCGGCGCGCCAGTAGGCGCGGCCGAAGGCTTCGCGGAGCGCGCGCGGACGCAGGAAGGCGCGCGCCATGGCGGGCGGCCTGGCCAGGTGCCGGCAGGGCGCGTTCCCGCCGAACGAGGAGCGGTGCGGCAGGTCGCCCAGCACCTCGGCCTCGGCGCGCGTGGGATGCCGCAGCACCCGCTCCAGCACCGACTCGAGGTACACGAACGGCAGCCGGTCGTGCTCCGTCATCGTCGGCACAACGGCGAGCAGGTTCTGCACGAACTCGGCGGCGGCGGCGGACACGCGGCCGAGCGCCTGCCGCTGCTGCGGGGTGGTCTCCCATTCGCCGCAGACCGGACGCCAGCCCTGCGCATCGCGCGCGAGGCTCACGACGGTGGCATGCGGCGCCGTGAACAGGTGCTCGATCAACTCGACGCACTCCGCCAACAGCGCGGCGCGCGGCTGCGGCTGGCCCAGATGGAAGAAGAAGGAGGCCAGTTCGCAACCGGCCTCGACGACGGGCGCCGCGGCCGTCCAGGTGCCGAAATAGAAGCCGCGCAGGCGGAAGTCCGGCTGCCGCAGGCGCAGCAGATCCTGCAGCGACCGCAGCGAGGAGGCCTGCCAGCCGAGATCCACGATCGCGACCGGCCCCGGAACGAAACCCACATCGTCGAAATAGGCGGTCAAGTTCGCGCGCTCGGCCTGCGCGATGGCGAGGATTTGCGGCGCCACGGCCAGCAGCAGTTGACGCAGGCGCGCCTGGTGCCCGGGCGAGCGGAAGTGGCCGCCGGCGACCGTGATCTCCTCGTCGAGGTTGGAGAAGCCTGCCCGGCGCGCCTCCGCGGCCAGGGGATCGGCGTCGAGGCCGATGCGCTCGAGAAAGTCGCGGACGCTCAGGAACGCGTCGGCGGTCATCAGAAACCCCAGCGCGGCATCGTCCATCCGCTCGATACGCGCCAGGTTCAGCAGGCGACGCGAGGCGTAGAGGTAGGCCGATTCGATCGGCAGGTTCCAGCGGTCGGCGCAGGCGCGGAAGATCTGCTCCAACTGGTAGCCATCGCGCGAGAGGAAGAAGAGTTTACGGACGCCCTGCGCGGCGGCCTGCTCCGCGATCCAGCGCGAGAAGGCGAACATCAGCGGTCCGGACAGCTCGTATCCCAGGCGGTCCCAGATGTCGGCTCCGCCGGTCTGTTGCGCCAGACGGCGGCGCGCGAGACCCGTGCAGAGGCTGGAGAGTGCCTCGCCAGAGGCGGCGGAGCCCAGCGCAAACTGCTGGTCGGCCAGGGCCGTCCAGCCCAGCCGCTCTCGGGTGAGGTGCAACGTCCGCAGGCCCATGGCGGCCGGACGCTGGTGGTCGGAGACGGGATGGTCGCCGACATGCAGCACCCGGCCGGGCGGACAATGCGTGGCGTCCAGCAGATCGCGGAAGAGGTTGCCGGAGTGCTTGGTGTGGCCCTGCGTGCAGGATACGAGAACCTCGGGCGCTGCATAGCCGCCGGTCTCGAGCAGGGATGCGATGAATTCCGCCGGCAGGTACATGTCCGAGACGAAGACCACGCGCACGTCGCGCGCGCGGGCCGCCCGCACCGCATCGAGGACGACGGGGCTGGCATAGCAGAGGCGCCGTTCGGCGTCCAGTTCCATCCGCATGGCCGCGTCGGCCAGCGAACGCGAAAAGCCGTCGAGCCCGGCGAGCACGTCGTAGATCTGCGCGAAGGTCACATCCTCGCAGGCGCCGCCGACATGGCGCTGGCGCGCGATGCGCTCGGCCGCGACCCGCGCCATGGCGAAGGGCGCGCCGGCGCCTCCCGGCAGCCGCCGGACCGCCGGCTCGATGAACGCGAACAGGTCCGTCGGCTGGCGGAGGAGGCGCAGCAGGGCGGTGTCGAAGACATCGACGGACAGGAGATCGCCCGGCTGCAGCGACGTCACGGCCCGCAGGAGCGCCCCGCGATCCTCCGCGTCGGAGACCGGGGCCGGTTGCCGTCCGGCGGCGGCCCGGCGGCGTTTGCGGCGGGCGGCGATGTTCTTGAGCGGCAAGCGTGCCAAGGCCCACAGGTAGGCGGCCGTCTGGGCGAGGGCCTTGATGTAGCGCGGGAGCCTACGGGCAGTCGGCTCGTTCTGGGCCTTGAGC
The DNA here is from genome assembly GCA_964426115.1 of uncultured Lentisphaerales bacterium. Classification (GTDB taxonomy): domain Bacteria; phylum Verrucomicrobiota; class Kiritimatiellia; order RFP12; family JAAYLN01; genus JAAYLN01. The sequence continues at coordinate 5,259 of CAYRPP010000136.1, forward strand.
GCGTCGACGCGTTTCGACAGGAGGGTGATCGAATGCGACACGTTCATCAGGAAGCCGAGCCCCATGCGCCCGGTCTCCAGATCCTGGCGCATGTAGTGGTTGAAGAGCCGGGCGTTCATCTCCTTGTGGACGGCGAGTCCCGCGGTCGACGAGTTGCCGTAGGCCGATGCGCCGCACTGCGTGC
>CAYRPP010000137.1:0-5404 GCA_964426115.1 uncultured Lentisphaerales bacterium
CAACGACACGCCGACGGCCATGGCGGACAGTTTCACGACCCACGAGGACGAGATCCTGGTCTTCGACCCGCGGATCAACGACATCGAAATTGACATCGACGGCAACGCGCCCGACGACCGGCTGAGCATCGTGCCGGTCGACGATCTGCCCAATCCCGGCCAGGCGGATGTCGACCTCGCGCCCACGAATGTCATTCACAACGCCTCGGTTTCCGACCTGCTCAACCAGCTCGCCGACTGGCAGGTATTCACCAACGTGTTTGACTACACGGTCACGGACAACAGCCTGCTCGTGCCCGTGGACGACGAGTTCCATGTGCCGGCAGGCGCGGCCGGGCGGCTGCTCGACGTGCTGGCCAACGACCGCGACTTCACCAGCGGCGCCGGAAGCCTGGCCATTGTCGGCGCCGGCCCCGCGCTGTTTGGCGGCGCCATCGGCATTGTCTCCAACGGCGGGTATCTGGTCTATTCGGCACCGGCGGGTCTTGTCGGCGACGACACCTTCCGCTACCTGGTGCGCAACGCGGCGGGCGATACCCGCGCCGCGCGGGTCACGGTGCGGTCGGTCATTCCCGCGCTCAACGGCATCCTGCACGCCGCGGACGACCGCTATCTGGTCGCCGCGGGCGAGACGGTGGCTCTGCCGCTGACCGCCAACGACGGGATGCTGCCCGGCGGCGGAGCGGGCCTTGTGGTCACGGGTCTCTCGAATGTTTCCGTCACGGGCGCGCTGAGCGTCGTGGACGGCACCGTGTTCTACACGGCGACCAACGGACTGGCGCCGCTGACCTTCTCCTACACGGTGAGCGCGGGCGGAAGTTCGACGGCACGGGCCGATGTGGTGGCGACGATCCTGGATCGGCGCGGCACGCTGGGCGTGCGCGACGACGCCTTCAGCGTGCTGGCGGCCAGCCAGGGCAACGCCCTCGACGTGCTGGTGAACGACGGACTGGTCACCGAGTCGACCGCCGGGCTGCGGATCGCGGCTATCGCGGAGCCTGCTGCCCACGGCGCCGTCACGCTCAACGCCGGCGCCACCGGCCTGCTCTACACGCCGAACCCGGGTTTTGCGGGCGTAGAGAGGTTCAGCTATGTCGCCACCGACCGGATCGGCGGCACGGGGACGGGACGGGTTTCGGTCGCCGTGGGCCGCGTCGAGGCGGTGGGCGACTTCTTCAAGCTCGAGGCCGCCAATACCAACGCGGTGCTGCTCGATGTGCTGGCCAACGACCGCACGCAGCCCGCCGCGCCCGACACGCTGCGTCTCGTCTCGGTCACGCCCTCCGGCGCCACGGCCATCGGCACGCTGGGCATCAACGGCCCGGCCACCCGTCTGCGCTTCACGGCCGGCGGTGCGTACGGGCAGGAGAGCTTCACCTACGTGATCTCCGACGCGTCCCTGCCGGCCAGGCTGGCCACGGGCGTCGTCAGCATTGCCACCGTGGCGTCCGGCACCTATGCCAATCCCGACCGCTTCCGCGTGCGCGGCGGCGGCTCGGGCTATGTGCTCGATGTCCTGGCCAACGACCGTGGCTTCCCCGCCAACAACCGCGTCTACTCGATCCTGGCGCTTGGCAGCGGCGCGGACGCGCCTGACGCCGGCGGCCTCGTCGCCATCGTGGATAACCGGCTGGTCTACACGCCCGCGGCGGGCTTCACCGGCGAGGAGCATTTCACATATACGCTTTCCGACTTCGTCGCAACCGACGTGGCGCAGGTGACGGTGGCCGTGGCGCCGGGCGACCTCTTCGCCAACGACGACGACTACGCCGTGTTCTACGCCTGGGACGAGGGCGCGGGCGCGCCGCGGGCCTTCGATCTGCCCGTCACGCTAAACGACCGGCTGCTGCCCGCCCTGGACCAGGTCTTTCAGATCGCGACGCTGGGCGTGGGCGCCCAGGCGCCCAACGCCGGCGGTTCGGTCACCATCGCCCCCGGCGGACTCTCGCTGATCTACCGTCCCGGCGTCGCGCCGACGACCGAGTTTACCGAGCGCTTTACCTACGAGATCGCGGACGGCGCCGGGCAGCGCGCCGCCGGCCAGGTGCGCGTGCGCGTGCGCAACCGCGCGGATCATCTGGTCGCCCTGACGCGGGACGACGCCTTCACGGTCGGTCGGAGCAGCGTGGGCAACCTGCTGCCGGTGCTGGCCAACGACGGCGTGCGGCCCGGCAGCGCGGCCGGCTGGTCGATCACCGGCGTTTCGGCCACGCTGGCCGGCGGCACGGTCGCCATCAGCGGGAGCCAGGTGCGCTACGCTCCTCCCTCCGGACATGTGGGCATCGACCGGTTCACCTATGCGGTTTCAGACGGGCTCGGCGGAACCGGAAGTGCCGCCGTGACCGTGCGCGTCGGCGATCTGCCCGTCCTGGACGACCGTTTCGCCGCGCTGGCCGGTTCGGCCTCCAACCGTTTCGACGTGCTGGCCAACGACGCGCTCGCCGCGGGGATGGACGGCGAATACGTCCTCGACCGGGTCTTCGGCGCCACGGCGGGCGGAACGGTGGAGCTGAACGCCGACAACACCGTGCGCTATGCGCCGGCGCAGGCCTATGGGGGCGCCTATCCCTACACGGAGCAGTTTGCCTACACGGTGCTGGACGATTCTGCGGTGGCCTCGACGGGCATGGCCAAGGTGGTCGTGTACGATCCCGGCACGGGCCTTGCCACCGGCACCGTCACGCTCGTCGTCGAGGGCCGCAACGATCTGCCGATCATCCTGAACACTACCACCAACGCGCCGATTACCGACAAGCAGTCGGCCGCGGTCTTCGGTGGCGTCACGCTGATCGAGGTCGACGAGCAGCTTGAGGAACGGCTCGACGTGACGGTCGTGATCGAGGAGCCTGTCGGGGGCGTCTTCACGAACCTGCAGGGCTTTGTGCATGTGGGCGGGGGCGTCTACGTGTTGTCAAACGCGACAGCCGCGGCGGCCACGGCCGCAATCCGCCAGCTCGTCTACGTGCCCGAGGAGAACCTCGTCCCGGTGAACATGACGTGGACAGCGCGCTTCACGGTCACGGCCACGGACCGCCGCTCGCCGCCGGTTGTTGACCAGCAGACGACGCTGGACGTCACGGGGGTCAACGACGCGCCCCGCATCGAGGGCACCTTGTCCGACCAGCGTTTCTACTGCCTGCTGCCCTACCAGGCCTTCTGGTCCGTGACCATCATCGAGCCCGACGACCAGTCTTTGCAGCCGCTCGACGTGACCGTGACAGTCATCGAGCCCGCCCACGGCGCGCTCCAGAACCTGGGCGCCTTCGTGGATCTCGGCGGCGGCGTCTACCAGGCCACGAACCTCACGGCCGCCGAGGCCACGACGCAATTGCGCGCCATGACTTTCGCCGCGTCTGGTATCGTCGAGATGGGCCATGCGGTCGTGACGCACCTCAGCCTGGAGGTCGACGATGGATATGCGGCACCGGTCCTGGACACCCGGACCAGCCTGATTGCGATGAACGCCTATTCGGATAGGGCGGTGTTGCGACCGATGTCGGAAGAGGCGCGCGACGCCTTCGGCACATCGGTCGATGCCCGTGCCCGGCTGGCGATTGCCGGCTCCCCCAAGGTCGCGATCCGGGGCGCGGGAGCGGGCGCCGCCTACCTGTACCGCCCATATGATGATTACGGCACGAACAACTGGAGCGCATGGCGCCAGTTGCTGCCGCCATCGGTCGGCCAGGGCGACGGTTTCGGCTGGTCCGTCTCGCTGGGCGAGAGCTTCGCGGCCGTGGGCGCGCCGAACCAGGCCGGCGAAGGGACGCGGCGCGGATCGGTGTACATGTTCCGCCGCGATTATGGCGGCCCCGATGCATGGGGCGAATGGATGCGGCTGACGCCGACGAACGCGCCGGGCGCCAACCAGTTCGGCCTGTCGGTCGCCCTGTCGGGCGACTGGCTGGCGGTCGGGGCACCCGACACCACGGCGCTGACCAACGGCACCGGCGGCACGGGCACGGTCTTCGTGTTCGGACGCCACACGGGCGGATCGAATGCCTGGGGCGAGGTCATGCGCTGGTCGCCCTCGGGCGCCGGCAGCGGCGACGGGGCCTTTGGATGGCAAGTGGCGCTCGACGGCGACACGCTGGTCGTCGGAGCGCCGCGGTTCCGGTTCGACGTCGAGACGTCCAACGCCACGCGCGCGGGGGCAGTGTTCCATTTCGAGCGCCACCAGGGCGGCTCGAACATGTGGGGGCTGGTGCAGCAGGTCACCTGCCCGGATGCCGCCGAGGCGCGGCAGTTCGGCCACGCCGTGGCGGTCCGCGGCGACCGGCTGGCGGTCGGGGCGCCGTTCATGGCCGCGGGCTCGCCGTCCGTTTCCGACGCGGGCCGCGTATATCTCTTCCGCCGCGCCGCGGCTTCCGTCGTCTTTGCCGGCCAGGGCCAGTTGAACGCCGGCCTCGCTACGGAGCGCCAGTTCGGCTACAGCGTGGCCCTGGACGGCGGCTGCCTGCTGGTGGGCGCCCCGGCCCAGGCGTCCGGCGCCGCCTTCCTTTTCAACGACCAGACGGAGAGCGGCGGTGGATGGGTGCTGATCGAGCGCTTCACCCGGCCGGCGGACAGCGCGGCCATGACCTTCGGGCGCGCGGTCGGATTCCAGCAGGGAACGGCGATTGTCGGCGCTCCGGCCTACCAGGCCGGCGACAAGGGCTTCGCCTTCATCTACCGGATCGATTACCTGACATTCGACGGCCTTGTCCCGGCAGCGCTGGCGCCGCGCGCCGCCTGGGACGCGGAGAACTTCGGCGACGAGATCGGCAACCCCTTGACCGCGCTGAGCCTGTGGGGCGGCAGCGCCGATCCCGACGGTGATGGAACGCCCAACGATGGCGAATACGCCTTTGTCGGCGACCCGAATACGCCGGACCAGTCCGCGCTGCTGTCGATCTCGCGCGACGCGGGCGGCGACTGGCTGATCGGATATTTCCGACGATCCAACGATCCCGCCCTGGTGTTCACGCTCTTCGCGTCTGAGAACCTGGCCGACTGGTACGACTGCACGGAATCGATCCTAGGCGAATTGGTTCTGCCTGCCGGGACGGATCGCGAACAGGTCATCCTGCGGCTGCCTGACACGAGCATCCCGCCCGTGCGGTTCTTCAAGCTTGTGGTCTACTAGCCAGGGCGCACGGCTCGCGGGAACCGTCATGTGGGCGGAGGGAAAATGCGGTCACGGCAGCGCCGCGAAGGAGGCCGGCGCGGGGGGTGTGGCGGCCATCATGCTGCTTGCCCGCCGCCGATAGACGGCGCCGCGCGTCAGCGCGCCTGCCGGGCGAGGCGCAGGCGGCGCTTGAGGCTCACGCCCTCCACGACGCGGCCGTTCTCGAGGTAGAGATCCGCCAGAATGGCCGCGATGCGGGTGTCGCGGTAGCGCGTCAGCTCGGCGGCGCGCTCCGCGGCG
>CAYRPP010000138.1:0-5379 GCA_964426115.1 uncultured Lentisphaerales bacterium
ACCCTCCAGACCGACGAGTAACGCGATGGCGCGCCACGCCCCACAACCGCGCCGGTTCCAGCGGCTGGCTCTCCTGCTGGCCGCGCTGCTGGCGCCCTGCCTGACACGGGCGGTGGAGTACGTGCCGGACGGCGAGTCGGGCGGCTTCATCCACCTGGCCGCCGGCGAGTGCGGCGCCGCCGAGTCCTTCACCGTCAGTCTTGGCGGAGACGGCACGACGGCCGGAACCGGCGCCATTCGTCCCCAAACGCTCCTCGCCCGGCGCGACGGCGGCGGCTGGACACTCTACGCCGGAGGCTGGCCGGATGATCTGGACGGCACGTACGACTTGCTCGTCCACTGCGGCGAAGCCTCCGGCGCCCGCACCGTAAGCCTCCCCGGCGCTCTTCGCCGTCACACGCGGCGCATGGATGTGGCCTTGCTGCTCGACGACTCGCACAGCATGCGTTCGACCGACCCCCAGCGACTGCGCGTGGCCGCCGCACGCCTCTTCGCCCAGATGGCCGGACTGCGCGGCAACATCGAGACACTGACCATCGTGGCCTTCAACCGCCGCGCGCGCCTGCTGCTGCCGCCCACGCCGCCCGGCGATGCCGGCGCCGTGGATGCCGCGCTGGCGCGGCTCGATGCTTCCGGGGCGACCGACATCGACAGCGCCTTCGCCCTCGCCTATGCCGAACTCGACCGGCTGCCCCCGTCGCGCAAGATCACCGTGGTGCTGTCGGACGGACGGGACGAACCAGGCAGCTACGCCTTCGGCCACCGTCGCTTCGCCGCGCGCCAGTGGCCGGTACACACCATCGGCCTCTCCGACGACATCGACGAGCAGGCCCTGCAGATGATCGCCGCCTCGACCGGCGGAGCCTACCACCGCGCGCGCAACACCGAATCGCTGGCGCGCATCTTCCGCGATCTCGCCGCCGCGCTCCAGACCAGTGTCACGGTCGGCGAATGGAACCTGCGTGGCAGCGGCGACGCGGCGTTCCCCGTCGACGACACGCTGCGTCTCCTCTCGCTGGCGCTGATCGACCGCGCCGAAACGCCTTCCGCCTGCGCCCTCCAGGCACCGGACGGCAAGTCGCACGCCCTCTCCAGCGCCTGGGCCGCCGATGCCTTCGCCGATCTTTTTGCGCCCGCCGCCGGTCGGTGGAAGGTGCAGGGCATTTCGGGAGAGGCGCTGCTCTCCGTAACGGGAAGCAGTTCGCTTGAACTCGTCCCCTTCCCCGTCACCCGGCCCGCGGAGGCCGGCAAGCCCATCCCGGTGGCGGCCTTTGTGCTGGATGGGAATCGGCTGATCAAGTCGACGGCGATCGTGGCACGACTGGCCGACGGCACAACCAGCACGCTCCGCGACGACGGACTCAACGCCGACGGTGCCGCCGGCGACGGCATCTACGGCGCCTATCTGCGCCTGACGGCGCCCGACCAAACGCGCTTCGCCTTCATCGCCACGGGCCAGACCGCGGCTAGACTGCCCTTCCAGCGTCTGGTCTACCGTGACATCGGAACGGTCACGCTCAAGACGCCTGTCGCCGGCGCCACGGTCAGTGCCGTTCCCCCTGCCCCGCCTCCTGCCGCACGCTGGACGGAACCGGCTCGCCGCCCGCTTCCCCGTCCCGCCGGCATGTCCACCATTTCCGCACCGCGCACGCTTGAGGCTGGAGCCACCGTTGCCTGGAATATCCGCCCGGCTCCAATGACTCCGGTAGCCAGCCCGGCGCCAACGATCTCTTTGGACGCCGTCACTCCCGCCGAAACCCTGCTGCCCCTCGACGCCGTCCTGCCGCCCGAGCCTCCCGCGCGCAACCTGAAGCCCGGCAAGGGACCAGTCGACTTCTGGACGATCCTCCTGCTCATCGCGGCGATCCTCTTCCTCTGCTGGCTGATCTCGCGCTGGTTCGCCCGCCCCACCCTCGCAACCTCGCGCATGACCACCTTCTTCCTCATGAGCCTGCTGATGCACGCGATCCTCGCCGTCCTGCTGATGGATCTGCTCGTCCAGACCCGCGTGATCACCGTCGAGCAGATCTCGCCCCGGCTGGCCGTCTCGCTGCAGGCGGTCGAGGCCTCGCTCGGCATACAACTCACGCCCCCCGGCCCGGCCGTGCCGCTCGCGGAACAGGCCCGCGAAACCGACGTGGCCCGGGCGGCCGCCGCGGCGGCCGTTATGTCGCCGAAGACGGTCGAGCCGCCACGCCCCGATGCCTCTCCGGCGTCCGAACTGAGGGCGGCCATGGAACGCGCTACGCCAGCCATCGACCAACCCCGCATGGTGCCAGCCGCCGATTCAACCGCCCCCGCGCCCCCGCCAACCCCCGCGGCCCCGGTCGAGGCCATCGAGGTGGTCAAGACCGAGACTGTCGAGAAGCCGCTGCCGCAACAAGAACCAGAACCGCTCAAGGTCCAGCGCGCGACGGCCGAGCCTAAGCAGCAGCCTGTTCCGTCAGCGCCATCCACCCTGCCCCGGCAGAAGGACCAGCCGCGAATGCAAATGGTCGCGGTCGAGGCGCCACAGGCACCGGCCACACCGCTCCAGGTCGCCCATGTCACCACGCCTGACAAGCCCGATCTCCCCACGGTACCGTCACAGGCCGCCGAACCTGAACCGCTTTCGCTTCCCGAACCGGACATGACGGTCACAGAGCGTACGCCAGAGGCGCCGACTCCCCGGTCGCATCCGCTGACACCTGCCCCGGCCGAGACACGCCTTGCCGCTTCTCGCGCGGCCGCACCGGCCGCGGCCAATGTCCGTCCGACAAGCAGCGGCACACCCGAACCGACCGCCACGCGCCTGGCCGCCGCAAAGACTCCCTCGCGCTCCGCACCGCTGCCAACACTTCAACAGTCCGACGCAACAGCGAACGGAACGGCACCCAGTCTGCCCGCCACACCAGTGGTTGCGGCATCCGCGCCCGAACGCGTGGAACCCGTTGCCGCCGCCGGTGGCGCGGCGGCTGCCAAGCCGGCGGAAAGACCGCAGCCGACGGTGCTCGCGCGGGCGGAGGCCGATGCAACCGCCATGCCCAGTGTTACCGCGCCTGGTCGACGTTCCGCACCTCTCCCGGCTTCCGCCGCCGCGCCGGCGGCGGCAATGCCCGCCGCTCCTCAATTGACTTCAGGCGTCGGCACGGCACCGACCGAACTCACCCGGCCGCTGCCTGCCGCCGCCACCCTCCCCTCGCTTCCCGGCGCACCGCTCCCCGGCGCGGAAGCCCTCGCGCAAGCCCCTCTCGCGGCGGCGGCAACCGCCGACACTGCACCCGCGGCTTCAGCGGCGCAGAAGCCATCCGCCACCGAACTTGCGCGTCCGGCACTCGCGTCGACCGAAGCGGGGCTTCCCGTGCGCGCGCACGAAATCCGTCCGGAGCCCGCGTCGGAGCCTCAGGCGCATAGTCCGCCGGAGATGGCGCCGCCGGCCACAGCAGTGGCGCGGACTCCCGGTACTCTGGCGCCGGTGTCGGGCGGTCCGCTGGCCTTCCGCATCGGCGCGGGCGGCGAGGGTTCGCGCCAGGTGACGATCGGCCTGGCGCAGTACGGCGGCGACTGGGACTGGGCGCGGCATGCCATGACCTTCCTCGGCCACCAACTCCGCGAGCGCACCCGGCTGGCCATCAACGCCGGCGACCGCGTCGTCAGCCTCGCAAGTCCCGACCTCGGTCGCCTGCCGTTCGTCTACATGACCGGCCACAAGGACTTCCGGCTGAGCGACGCGGAGGTCGCCAACCTCCGCGCCTACCTGCGCGGCGGCGGCTACCTCTGGGTCGACGACTCGACGCATTTCCAGGACGAGACATTCGACACGGCATTCCGGCGCGAGATCGCGCGCATCCTGCCAGACGCGGCGCTGGAGCGCCTCGACATGACCTTCGAGGGCTTCCGCACCGGCTACGACCTGACCAAAGGCTACAAGGGCTACGCCATTCCCCCGGGCGACAAGTACCGGCTCGACTACATCGAGGGCGCGCGCCTCGGCGACCGCGTCGCGGTGGTCTACACCCGCAACGACTACGGCGACGGGCTCAACATCGACGAGCACACGCACCCCCTGCACGAGTCCCTGACCGACCTCGGCCCGGCGGAGATGCAGGAGGGCGCCATCCGCATGGGGATCAACCTGACGCTCTATTTCCTGACGCACGGCAAGGGCGAGGCGACATTTGTCGACCGCACCGCCGCCACGCTGCGGCAGCAGCGCGAGGCGATCGCGTCCGCGGCGCCCGCCGGCGCGGCGCGGCCCCTGCCGCTCTTCGCGGCGGGCGCGGCGTGGCAGCAGGAGGAGTGGAGCGATCCGGGGCGGCTGGCACTCGACGCGGCTTCCGCGCGTCTCTCCTTCACGGTGGGCGCGCAGCGTAAATGCGCCTTCTCCCTCTTGCAGGAGCCGCCCGTGGAGGTCACGGCCGACGATGTTGTCGTCTTGCAGGTCAGGAGCGGACTGCGCGGCGGCGCGCGGCTGGCGCTGGCCTTCACGATCGAGGGCCGCTACTTCGAGTCGCGCCCCGTCTACATCAAGCCGGGCGACAACCTCGCCCTCTTCCCCTGCGGCGAGGCGTCCTTCAAGACCGAGGCCGGCGGCTGGGCGTACCGCGACCTGCTGCCCGCGCGCGCGGCCATCCAGCGGATGAGCCTGCTGGTCTACTCGCCAACGCCCGGCGAGCTTGTGCTCTCCCAGCCGCGGATCATCCGCGCCGACGGTGCGGCGAGCAACGCATCGGCCGCGCCGCAGTGAATGCCGGGGCATCGCTGGGACGCGTGGGTAGGCAGTCGCCCGCGGTCGTCCATTATGGATCCGTAATTACAGATCCAAAGACTCCAAGCGCCGTTTTACTTCTCTCCATCGTGGGAACAATCGCCCGAGCTCGGCGTAAAAGGATTTGTCGTGTTTGGGTTGCTGGAGATGGCAGATTTCGTGTGCGATCACATAGTCGATACAGACGGATGGCGCACGTACCAGCTCTGGATTGAGCGAAATGCATCCGCTCTTTTGAGCGCTTCCCCATCGCTTAGTCATCTTCAAGAGGCGCATTCGAGGCTGAGGAAGCCTTTGAGCCAAATACCAGTTACACCGTAAGCGTCACACCAGCCGCATGTCGCCGGGCGACCGGGAACCGCCTTATTCGGCGGCAGGGGTGCTCGCCTTCGTTGTCCAGCGCTCGGGGATAAGGGTGCCGATTTCGTTGGTCTTCAGCAGCGGCATGCGCCGCATCACGTCGAGCAGGTAGGCGTAGGGATCGTCCCCGGCGTTCTTGCACGTCGTGATGATCGTCAAGAGGTTGGCGGCGGCCTGGCCGGCTTCGCGGTCCCCGATGAAGAGCCAGTTCTTGCGGTTATGCCGAGCTCGGCATAACCGCAATTATGCTCAGGTCGCGATTATGCTGAGAG
>CAYRPP010000139.1:0-5370 GCA_964426115.1 uncultured Lentisphaerales bacterium
AAGGCAGGAAGCGGTGAGCAAACAGAGTCCCGTCGCGAGGAATGCGACTTCGTCATCCCAGTCATCTTTCTGGTTGGCAATGGCGCTGACGGTCACCGGCGGCGTCGGCCTGGCAGGTCTGGCGTTGTTTCTGGCATGGAAAGGCGATGACGCCGCGCCGACCCCCACCCCTCCCGATCCGGTTCCCTGGAAGTTCACATCGGATTCCCAAACCTGTGTCTCCGTCTCCACCCGCCCGGTCGGCAACACTGCGACGGCGGCGCAGCACGGCGCGGCTGCCGCTCTGGCGGAGGCTGGCGCAACCGCGCCAGCGTTCAATCTGCGGATGACCTCAATGACGCGTCTGGGACCGGACAACGTGGTTGTCGGCGTAGAGGACCGGCTGTCGCGCAAGGCGCAGGTGATGCGCATAGGCGACCAAGCGGCAGACGGCTGGCGTCTGGCCGCCATTGATTTCGAGCGGGATTCGGCGGACTTCGAGCAGAACGGCACACGACGCACGGTCTTCCTGGAGAAGGGCGCTCCCCCGCCGCTTCCGGCGTCCGAAGCCGCACCCCGTGTCATGGCGGTCAGCGACGAGCGCGAGGCGATCCCGGAAACCGCGCGCGGCGTCCCGAAGTTCACGGAGGTCTTCAGCAACCGGGTGCTGAAGGTGGAGGGCAGCACGGATGTCGCCGTTAGCGGGGTGGCGCATGCACCGGATGTCGTCGAGGTCAAGACCTCAGGAATGAGCTTCGTGCTGCGCCGGGAGATCGCCGAGAACATCCTGAAGCTCGACACCATAACCCCCGAGCAGAAACTGCAGATGCTGCTGACCTATCCCGGCGCGACAGCCGTCGAGGAGGGCCAGGATCCCGCGCGGCAGGCCGCCGAGGCCGAGGCCTCGCTGGCTACCACGCTGGCCAGCCCACCCGCGGAGAAGCCCGAGACGAGCGAGCTGGAGCGCCTAATCAAGGAAATGCCGGAGATCGAGCCGCCGCCCGTAGAGCTCCCCAAGGCGCCCTAAGCGGGTTGCGCCAGCCCCACCCCAGCGGCCGAGAATCTATATAAAGCACCGGCGGCGCGGGTGGAACCGCGCCCTCCAGTGCTCAAAAATGCGGCATTTTCGCCTGAATTCTGTAGGGGCGGACTCCGTCCCTACCGTATTCAGGCAATTCTCCCACAGCTTCCGAGCGACCACCTCGCTACAACGCCGCAGACCATACACTCCGATACCCGGAGCTACGTCCTGCGCCCATCAACGGGTGAATGTCGCGATTTCCCTGCGCGTCCGGGTCGCCGTTCCGGCAGGGAAGGAATAGTTGTTCGCCATGCCGTTGATGTTGACATTGTAGGAGACCGGCAGGGGACCCGACCAGTATTCCACGTATACCGTGTATGTTCCGCGAGGCGCGGTTCCCGTGGCCCAGTAGATGTTTTCGGGACCATATCCATCCCGGTCGTCAACATCGAGGCGTCCGCCCGAGGCGCTGGTCTTGTGCGAGTAGTAGATCAACTCGCCACTCGGATCCTTGACATACAGGTCGAGGTCGCAGGTGTTCTCCCAGCGCAGCGTGACATAGACATCACCCATCCCGGCCCGACCGAAGATAGTCCACTGGCTGGTCGAGTGGTTGAAGACCCAGGCATTGCGGTCGATCCAGATGTAGTACCACTTGTTCTGGGCCTGGTTGTAGACCCAGGGCAGGTTGAACCAGAGCCAGTAGGTGTTCAGACGGCTCCGGAACCAGCTCACCTCGCCCGTCGACATGTCGGAGACGGGCAGATCGTCGTTGAACCAGAGCCAAGCGCCCTTGCCGGAGTCATAGTAGTAGGGCAACTGGGCGAAAACCCATCCCTGCGGGATCCAGGCCTGCGCCCGCGGGGCAAGCCCGGCCAGCGCCACGGCAATAGTCAAACAGAAAACCAGACGTTTCAGTCTCATTTCACTTCCCCTTGTTGGCTTGTTCTCGCATTGCATGCGTTCGAATGCGGCACTTCAGACGCGTCATTCGTCCCGCCCGCCTGACTACTTCAATACCGGCGGACAAAGATCTGGGTGAAGAACCAGGCGCCGTCCGACCGTCTCGCGGCCCCGATTCCCGTGTAGTTGTAGATGCCGTTCAGGATGTTGGCATTGTGGCCGGAGCTGTTGATCCATTGGATATAGGCGCGGTATGGCGGATCCGAATCGTAGTTGTAGGCGACATTCTCCGCCCAGGCGTTGATCGACATGTAGTTTCTGATCTGGTTGACCCGCCCCGGGTCGAACCCGTCATGCCCGAACGCCACGGATCCGTTTGCCATGTTCTGGCTGTGCACCCGCGCGATGTCCGCGATCGTGCTGCTGTAGGAAAGCGCCGGCCTGCCGTTGCTGACCCGGTAATTGTTGATCAGCTGGTGCGCCCGCGCCTCGTGCTGCTGCGCCGTCGGGGAACTCGCCTGCTCGCCCAGCCGCGACCACTGTCCGCTACCCATGCTCGCCACCCAGTGGGTCGAGCTTGTGTCCACGTAATACCAACTGCCATTGGCGGTGCAATAGGCCCAGGGCCACGACCAGTATGACCAACCGTTCCGCAACGAGGAATACTTCAATTTCCACCATGTGCCTGTATCCATATTGCAGACCCACGCGCCGCCGTTCGGATCGAAGTAATACCAATTCGATTCGTTCTGGCAAAACGCATACAGATCGTAGGGGTCGCTTGAACCGTAGCGCACGAACCATTGCCAGCCGGCAGGCCGCCAAGCCAGCGCGCTCTGTACTAACATCGCCGTCAGACCGATCGCCATGATGACGCGTTTCATGACACGCTCCTTCCCCAGTAACAATTCATCCACCGACCTTCGAAAAGCAGAGACTCCGTCAGTTGGATTTGTTTATAGCACAATCATGTTCTGCCGTCCAGCGACTTCGCGAATTCGCGTATTCGCCGCGTATTCGCGGATGATCGGCGGCCATCTACCGTGTGCGCGCAGGCACCACGCGGAAGCAGTCGAGCACCGGCTCCAGGAAGGGACTGGGACGGCAGGCGCCCTTGTCGGGCAGCGGTAGCCCCGTGCGCGTGTCACCGCGGGCCGCGCCGGCGGCGAAGCGCCGCGTGGGCCACGAGATCACGAGCTGGCGCCGCGCGCGCGTCATCGCCACGTAGAGCAGCCGCGCGTCCTCCGCGATGGCCCGCGCGGCATCCGGCGCGCGCTTGCTGAAGTAGTGCGGGTAGACGTCGTCGATGCACCGGGGAATGACCACGCAATCGAACTCGAGACCTTTGGCCTTGTGGATCGTCGAGATGACGTAGCGCTCGTCGCCGAGGATCAGATCCGCCTCGCGGAGCCGCTCGATGCGCGGCAGCGTCTCGTCCAGCAAGGCCCGTAACGGACGTGCCCCAAAGACGCGGTCCGTGTAGCGCAGGAACTTCTCGATCGGCGGCGTGAGCACCGCGGACGCACCGTCGTTCGCGGACGCAACATCGTCGCCCGGGCCGCACCGGCGCGCGTAAGCGTCGAAGCGCGCGATCTCCTCACGGTAGCAGGTCAGGCGGCCGGAGGCGGCACACGCCTCGTGCCACAGGGGCCCGAACGCCTCGACAAAACGGTTGATCACGCGGGCCTGCGCATGCAGCAGGGCCTGCTGGCGCGGCAGGATCTGCCGCGCGGTCGCGAGCAGATGCAGCATCAGGCTGCCGGTGGCGGACGCGTCGTCCAGCGCATCGTGCGTGTTGCGGCCTTCGAGGCCCAAAGCCTCGATCAAGCCCTCCAGGCGGTGCGACTTCTGCTCCGGGTGCAGGCGCCGCGCCAGATCCAGGGTGTCGATCTGCGGCGTCGCGTCCCAGGTGAGCGCGAGGCCGTGCCGCGCGAGGTTGGCCTGCAGCACCGCCCGGTCGAAGCGCAGGTTGTGAGCCGCCAGCGCGGCGCCCGCGGCGAAATCGAGGAAGTCCCGCAGGCCTTCGGCGGGCGCGACGCCCCGCGCCTGCAGATCGGCCGGCGTGAGATGATGCACGGCGGTGGACGCCCCCAGCGCCTGTTCGGTACGCAGCAGACGCGCGAAGGTGCGCCCGGGCACGCCATCGCAATACTCGACCGCCGCGATCTGGATGATGTCGGCCGCGGCGGTGTCGAGGCCTGTGGTCTCCGTGTCGAAGACGACCACCCGCCCGCGATCCATCGCCGCGATGAAGGCGGCCACGACCGTCTGCAGGGCGTGGTCCCGCTCGAGCAGGTCGCGGGGACGCACGCCTGCCTGGCGCAGCTCCTGAACCAGCGCCCGCGCCGCGCGGTGCGTGCGGATCTGCCCAAAGCGCGCCATCAGGCGTGCCCAGGACAGGCGGTCGTCGCGCCCCTGCAAGGCGGCCAGGTAGGCTTTCACGTCGAGCATGTTCGCTGTGTCCATGATGTCGAACCCGGATATCTTGAAGGCCGGAATGCTGTGCTCCTCGAAAAGGGCGGCGCAGGCGTCGGCCGTCCGGTTGTCGCGCACGAGGATCGCGGTCTGGCGGTGCCCGCGGGCGATCTGCCGCGGATCGCGCAGGAAGTCCGCCAGCGCCTGCAGCTCGTCATCGGGCGCGCCGGCGACGCTCAGCATCAGCAGGTCGTCCGGCGCGGGCGGGACCTCCGACAGCGGAACCGGCAACGCATGCCACTGCGGGTTGAGATTGGCCACGGCATACTTGACGAAGACATCCAGAAGGTATGCGGGCGAGCGGAAGTTCTTCTGCAGGTTGTGGATCCGGCAGGTGCGGGCCATCCGGTCCAGGTAGTCCAGCGAAGCGCCCATGAAGGAGAAGATGGCCTGCTCCAGGTCGCCCAGGTAGACGCAATGGGCGCCGGGCGCCTCGATGGCCGCGATGATCGCCAGTTGCAGCGGACTGAGATCCTGGACCTCGTCGACCTGCACCCAGACAAACTTGGCCTCTTCCGACAGGGCCTGCCGCTGGACGAGGAAGACGTAGGCGTAGTTGAGCAGGTCGTCGTAGTCGAGCACCGCGAAGGCGTCCTTCTGACGGCGGAACGCCTGGTGGACACGCTCTACCAGCCGCGGTTCATCCCGCAGCAGACGGCTGCCGCGCACGTCCTCGACCAATTCGTCGGGCAGGCGCAGCTCCCGCTGGCGCAGGGCGTTGCAGATCCGGAGCAGTTCGCCGAGCGGGAGTTCCCGTTTCGGGTCTTCCAGCCGCGCGCGATCCCCGGGCGGCAGGTCGGCCAGCACCTCTTCCATGAACTCACGCTGCAAGGGCTCGTCGATCACGGACCAGGAGCGCGGGATCCATTGGCGCTCGAACAGCAGCGTGGCGCAGAAGTGATGCACGTTGCCGATGGCATATGGCAGCCGTCCCTGGAGGCGGCGGACGATCCGCTCCTCCATGTTCCGCGCGGCGCGGATGGTGAAGGTCA
>CAYRPP010000140.1:0-5360 GCA_964426115.1 uncultured Lentisphaerales bacterium
GGACTCGAACCCCCACGATGGAATGACCCATCTGCGGATTTTAAGTCCGCTGCGTCTGCCATTTCGCCACTCTGGCCGGTCGCCCGCCAACGCACTGGTGAGTTTACGGCACGCCTCCCGGCGTGTCAATGACGCGGCGCGGTGGTGTCGCGGCGCGGTGGAAACATATTGGCAGGTATGGCCGTGAAATGGTATCAATACCGTCCATGAAGGCGGGATTCATTCCGGTTGCGTGATCCTGGAGAGAAGCAATGCATCAGAGACTCCGGCTGGGGTTGCCGTTGCTGCTCGCCGCCGCCGGCATGTGCGCTGCAGCCGGCCCGGCGCCGGACGGCGCGGCGGACGTGATACACTCTGGTTCATTGAAAGGAAAGCATATGGAGCAGAAGACGAATCCGGTTATCGGCATCGTGATGGGCAGCGATTCGGACTGGCCGCTGGTGCGCAAGGCCGCGGAGATCCTCCGCGAGTTCGGCGTGGCGTTCGAGGCGCGCGTCATCTCGGCGCACCGCACGCCCGACACCGCCGCGCGCTACGCGGCGGAGGCCGAGTCGCGCGGCCTGCGCGTGATCATCGCCGCCGCCGGCGGCGCGGCACATCTCGGCGGCGTGCTGGCGGCGCATACCGTGCTGCCCGTGCTGGGCGTTCCCGTGGCCGGCGGCGCGCTCAACGGGATCGACGCCCTGCTGGCCGTCGTGCAGATGCCGGCCGGCATACCCGTCGGCACGCTGACCCTCGGCGCGGCGGGGCCGGTCAACGCCGCCCTGCTGGCGGTGCAGATACTGGCCACCGCCGACGACGGCCTGCGGAAGCGTATGCACGCCTACAAGGACGAGCTGCGGCGCAAGACCGAGGCCGGCGACGCGCGCGTGGCGGCCGAGCTGCGCCAGGAAGCGGGCGTCTGAGCGCGATGGTCGTCCGGACCGACACGCCCGTTTCGCGCGCGGCCATCGTCGCCGAGGCGGCGCGCATCCTCCTTGACGGCGGCGTCGTGGTGCTGCCGACCGACACGGTCTACGGCCTGGCGGCGCACCCCGGCCATCCCGGAGCGGTGGCGCGCATCTACGCGCTCAAGGGGCGCGCGGAGGAGAAGCCGCTGGCGCTGCTGGCTTCGCGCGAGGAGGCCCTCGCGGCGCTGGGCGGCGTGCTTTCGCCGGCGGCGCGCCGCCTGGCGCAACGCTTCTGGCCGGGCGCGCTGACCATCGTGGCCGATTGCGCCGGGCGGGCCGAGGGCGTGCGCATTCCCGACCATGCGCTCGCGCGCGCCGTCATCGAGGCGTGCGGCGGCCTGCTGCGCGTCACCAGCGCCAACCTGTCCGGCGCGCCGCCCGCGCTGACCGCGGCGGACGCGCTGCGGGACGTGGGCGCGGGCGCGGATCTGGTGATCGACGGCGGCGCGGCCGGCGGCGGCACGGCCAGCACGGTGGTGCGTGACGCCCCCGGCGGCTTGAGTATCCTGCGCGCGGGCGCCATACCCGCGGCGGCGATAGAGGCCGCCGCGTCCGGCAGCGCCGCCGCGGCGCCGAGCGCAAGCCGGCCGGCAGACCCAGGCGTTCCGCTGCTGTTGTTCGTCTGCAGCGGAAACACCTGCCGCAGCCCCATGGCCGAGGCTCTGATGTGTGCCCGCCTGGCGCCGTCCGGCCGTTGGCGGGTCGGTTCGGCCGGCACGCAGGCGGTCGAGGGGCTGCCGGCCTCGCTCCTGGCGCAGCAGGCGCTGGCCGAGCTGGGTCTCTCGGCCGCGGGCCACCGCAGCCGGCCGGTCACGCCGGAACTGGTGCGGGAGGCGGGCCTGGTCGCGGCCATGGGTCGACAGCATTTCGAGCGGATCATCGCCTGCTCTCCCGCGGCGCGCGACAAGGTCTTCCTGCTCGGCCGGTTTGCCCCGCGCGGGCAGGGCCTCGACATCGACGATCCCGCCGGCGGCGCGTTGGAGTGCTACCGCCAGTGCCGCGACGCTATCAGCGTGTGTCTGCCGGGGCTGGTGTCTTTTCTAAACGTTCTGGCGTGACTCCGTCCCGCCACTCCTGGAGAATGCGGGAGAGCAGCGCCTGCCGCGATACGAGCTTGCCGTCGAGCTGGTAGTCGTAGGCGCGGGCAACCCAGCGCCCCACATTGGGACCCGGCTCCATGCCGACGGCGAGCAGGTCGCGGCCGAGGATCCAGGGCTTGGGCAGCACCGGCTCGCTGGCGAACTCCGCGAGCTTGGCCTCCGCGAAACGCAGCAGCGAGAAGTCGCCGCTGCTGCATGTGACATCGAGACGGTGCAGCGTGAGGTCCAGCGGAAACGTCGGCGCGCCCAGGAAGCGCCTGATGGTGGCCGGGCGCATGCGGGGCAGTTCCGCGAAGGACATGTGGCGCTGGACGAGCGCCTCGACGGCCTCGCGGAGCATGGCCGGCTGCTTCAGGCGCACGAGGATGTTGTGGGCCATGGCTGCGCCCACGGCGACATGGTTGGGCGAGCGCACGACGTGGTTGCCCGCCTTGTCCTTCTTGAGGCAAGTGGTCTGCGTCTTGCCCACGTCGTGGAGCAGGACGCCGTAGGCCAGGCGCGCGTCGCAGTCGGCCGGCATGCGGTCGAGCATCATGAGGGTGTGCGTCCAGACATCCCCCTCGGGATGGTATTCCGGCGGCTGCGGGACGCCGCGCAGCGCGGCGACCTCCGGCAGGAACACGCGCAGCAGACCCAGCCGGTCGAGCCACTCCAGCGCCACGGATGGGCGTGGCGCCTCGACCAGCATGCGTGTGAACTCCTGCGCGATGCGCTCGGCGCTCACCTGGCGGAGCCCCCCGGCGCACGCGGCGGCCGCGGCGGCGGTCGCCGGATCGATCTCGAATCCCAGTACCGCCGCAAAGCGCACCAGGCGCAGCATCCGCAGCCGATCCTCCGCGAAGCGCGCCATGGGATCCCCGATGGCGCGCAGGATGCGGCGTTGGAGATCCTCGCGGCCCCCGACAAAATCGAGCACCTCGCGGGAGGCCGGATCATAGAAAATGCCGTTTATCGTGAAATCGCGGCGCTGCGCGTCGGCGACGGCATCGGCATAGCGCACCGCTGCGGGATGACGGCCGTCGCGGTAGTCGCCATCCGCACGGAAGGTGGCCACCTCGAATGCAAAACCGTCCTGCTTGACCACGATCACGCCGAAGGCGCGCCCCACGGCATACGTCTCGCCCGCGAAGAGCGCCTCGACCTGTTCCGGACGGGCGGAGGTGGCGATGTCGATATCCTTGAGCGGACGCGCTAGCAGCGCATCGCGCACGCAGCCGCCGGCCATGAGAGCCTGATGCCCGGCCCCGGCCAGCCGGCGGACAACCTTGTAGGCCGCCGTCGTCAGGGGCGCATCGCTTTCAAAAGGCTCCATAAATCTGTTTTCGTGAAATCCGTAGCGCGCCATTCCGGTCAAACGGCGCCCATTTCGCGCTCAAACACCGCACTGTCTTCCGGGCATAATGCCCATCGGATTTTCAGTTTAGCAGAACGCGTCGCATTGGCAAGCGATTATTCGCGGCCATGAGGCGTGAGGCGTGAAACGTGATGGTGAGGCGTGAAACGTGATGCGTGAGGCGTGAAACGTGATGCGTGAGGCGTGAAACGTGAGGCGTGAGGCGTGAAACGTGATGCGTGATGCGTGAGGCGTGAAACGTGAGGCGTGAGGCGTGAAACGTGATGCGTGATGCGTGAGGCGTGATCTGAGTACGGGGCGCGGGATCAAAAAGCCGCCCGGGCGCGGCTGGCGCCCGGGCGGCGAAGGATGACGGCGGCGGTCGCGGCGCCTGCTAAAACTTCGGATTGTACAGGCGCGCGGATCAGGCCACGCTCACCGCGATGCGCCTGGGCTTGGCTGTCTCGCGCTTCTTGAGCGTGACCGTCAGGATGCCGTTGACCAGCCTGGCGCCGATGGCGGCGGGGTCGACATCCTCGGGCAGCTCGTAAGCCGCGCGGTAGTCCACCATGGGAAACTCCTGGCGGACGCACTGCAGACCGTCGCGGGAAGGCTCCTCGCGCCGCGCCTCGATCACCAGCGTGCGATCCGCGATCTGCACCTGGAGATTCTTTTGCTCGACACCCGGCAGGTTGAGCCTCAGTTCGAAACCGTCCTCGGTGTCGCGGAAGCGCATCAGCGGCGCCACCGTGGGGCGGGAAGCCTGCTCGCCGCGCGTCACCGCCACTTCCTCTCTCTTTTCAACGTCCTTCTTCATGTCGCATTCCTTTCCCTTCGGGGGTTGATGGTTCTCGCCACGCGCTCTAGGCTGCATTCACCGCGATCAGCCGGCGCTGGGCCGCCGCGGCCTTCGGAAGGTTCAGCGTCAGAATGCCGTTGGCATAGGCTGCCTTGACAGCATCGGCATCAACCGCGAAGGGCAGCTTGAGCTGACGCCCGAACTGCGGCCGCTTGTCCGACTGGTCAGGCTTGCCCTGCAGCGTCAGGACATCGCCCTCGATGCTGACCTCGACCTGGCCGGGCTCGACACCCGGCAGCTCAGCCTCCAGCACCAGGGCCTGGTCCGACTCCCAGGCATTGATCCGCGGACGCCATTCCCGCAGCAGAGGGGCGCTCTGAACATCCTGTTCGAAGGCATTCAGAACTTCGTCCAGAAGGCCCCACGCCATGTTCATGTAGTTGTAGCTGTTCATCGTCGCTTCCTTTCACTTGCTGTGTCCCATCCATCGGGATCGCCATATGTTTAGCAGCATGCGTGCCAATTAGATCCGATCACGCATAGAATACTGGGTGCCAGTAATATAAGAAAAAATGTGCGAGATATGGCACGGCCGAGACTGCGCCATTTCGCCTCTATTCGCTCGGAGAAAGGTGAGACAAAACGACTCAATCTAGGGCGGTCGCGGGACTCGATTCAATCGATTGAATCGATTCAATCGACTCTACCGCCATCCGTGTCTTCCTTTGCGCTCTAAACTACTGGTCTGAAACCTGCGTTTTCACAAGACCGCAGGTTTTGCATGCGCCCTTCTGCCTGATTCAGGCCACTGCCCTTTTCACGCTTGCTGCCCGGGCAGAAAGATGCGACATTACGCGCAGGTCTTGCAGGGCGCTGTGCGCCCGGGCGGGATCGCCTTCCACGGGCCGTCAGAGGCCGGGTATTTCACGACAAGGTTTTCAACGAGGCTTGCCGATGTTCGCTGCTTTCAGCCGCTTCCGTCTGCCGCTGGCCGCCGTGCTTTGTTACGCCGCCCTATGCGTTCACACCCTGCGTGGAGCGGAGAACTTCACCCTGCAGGCGGTGCGCACGGAGCGCGTCTTCGGTCCCTACCTGTTACAGGACGGCGATAGGGCGCAGATAAACGGCCAGTGGTACCAGATGCGGATCGTGCCGCCCGACCGGCTCTCGTTCATCTC
>CAYRPP010000141.1:0-5345 GCA_964426115.1 uncultured Lentisphaerales bacterium
CGGAACTGCCCCCATGCACGTTCGGCAAGGACGTTCCATCTGACGTCCAGGGCCGGATGCGGTTCGCGCGCGAATGCGTGAAGAACAACCGCTATGACCTGGCAATCCCGGTCTGGGAGAGCCTCCGCAAGGATCCGTCCACCCCGCCTAAAAATTTAATCGAATCTGTGCTGGAGGAAGTGAAACTGCGTTCCTATATGCTGCAACGCGACGAGGCAGTCAAGATTTTGGACGAGTTGCTGGAGAGGAAGGACTTCACCAGGGCGCAGCGAGGCCAGTTCATGTTACGCAAGATCCAGACGTTGCTGACGGACCGCGTCTTCGAGGAGGAGTACACCCCGGAGCAGCTGGACACCGCTGCGGCGGTGCTCATGGAGGCGCGGGAACTGCAAACACCCCCCAAGGAGCTCTATGCAGCGGTCATCCGGATGGCCAACGCGTATGTTGCCGGCGGACTGGACGAGCCCGGCATCGCCTTCATCGACGCCCGGCTCGCGGACATCAATCTCGACGGTTCCCAGCGCGGCGCGCTCCTCCTGAAGCGTGCGCAGGCGTACACGGCGCTCAAGAACTGGAATCTGGCGGCGTTATCTTACCGCCTGGCCCACGTCGAGCATACGGTCAATGACCGCGAGATCCTGAAGGCGGAGGGCTATGTCGCGGAGATGCGCGAAGACTGGAAGACGGCCCGGGACTGCTATCTCCAGGAGGTGCGGAGGTACAGCAAAGACGAGGAGAAAGACCTCCGCAACGCCTGCATCAACCGGCTCAAAAGCGTCCTGGGAAAACTGAAAGTCGACCAAAAGCTTACCGCCTCTATAGACGAAATTGATGACGGCAACACACTGCCGCTCGACGAATAAGAAAACACGATCCGCTGTCATTACCCTGACAATCATATAGCGGAATATTGTTGCATTGTTGCGCAACAATGCTGTATATTATCTCCCCATGAACCCGGAAGAACTGATTTGCTCGTGGCCGGTTGCGTGATTGTCGAGTTGAAGTCTGTTGAGGTGATACACCCCGTTCACAAGAAGCAACTTCTCACGTACCTGAGGCTGTCCGGCAAACGCCTCGGGCTGCTTATCAACTTTAATTCGGCTTTGGTGAAGGACGGCATCACTCGAATTGTCAATGGATTGCCAGATACACCCTGAGCCTTTGCGCTCTTTGCGGCTTTGCGAGGATAAACAACTCAGGAGCATAATGATGAACGAGAAGAATGCGTGTGCATGCGATGCGGCCCCGAAACTGATTTTTGCGTGTTCAGGGGCGGCGGACGTCGGCGCGATTGCCGACCAGGCGGCGCGGAAACTGACGAAGGACGGCGCAGGCAGGATGTTCTGCATCGCGGGCGTTGGCGGGCGGGTGTCGGGCATCATGGCGACCACCGAAGCGGCCGCCAAAATCCTGGCCATCGACGGCTGTCCGCTGAACTGCGCTAAGCACTGCCTCGAGCAAGCGGGGTTCACGAAGTACGATCACCTGCAACTGGCTGACCTGGGTATGGAGAAGGGCAAGACGCCGCCGACTCCCGAGACCATTGCGAAGGCGGCGGCGGCGGGTGCCGCGAAGCTGAGATGCTGATTTGAACCGTTGAGGATGTCTACATGAACGCCATCGAGAAGAGCAAGCGGTTGCGCGAACTGATCCTTGCGTCTGAAACGCTGGTGATGCCTGATGCCTTTGACCCGTTGAGTGCACGGATCATCGAGCATCTTGGTTTCCCGGCGGTCCAGTGTTCGGGTTTCAGCATGGCGCTGAGCGTGATGCGGCCGTTGGAGGCCGACCTGGGGATGGAAGCGAACTTGAGGATGACGCGTGCCATCGTCGGCGCTGTTGATGTGCCGGTTATGGCCGACGGGGAAGATGGCTTCGGGGGCCCGGACGTTGTTGTGGGCACCATTCGGGGCTACGTGGAGACCGGGGTCGCAGGTGTCAACATCGAGGACCAGGTGCTGGGACAACCAGGTCCCAAACGGACGGTTCCCCGTGATGTGATGATTGAGAAGATCAAAGCGGCCCGGAATGCGGCCCGCGAGGCTGGAAATGGCGAACTTGTCCTCAATACGCGCACCGATGCCCTGGTCGTGGCGACGGACCGGCACGCGGGTCTGAAGGAGGCCGCAGAAAGGGCCAATGCGTATCTTGCCGCAGGAGGAGACCTGGCGTTTGTAACCGCGGTTGCGAGCATCGAGGAGGCGCGTTTCCTAGTACACGCGGTCAAGGGGCCTGTCAGTATCGCGGCGGGTATGCCTTACAATTTGGGCGCGTTGTCGATAAAGGCTCTTAAGGAAGCGGGTGTGGCCCGCGTTAGTCTCCCTGTAGTGGCGATCTTTGCGACGGTAAGGGCTCAACGTCATCCCGACGCAGATATTCTATGATTCCGCCGGCAAGGAACTGTTCCGGCACGAAGGGTTCTTCGGCAAGGACGACATCCTGGCGAAGTGGAAGGAACTGGGCGTGAGCCTATGATGGAACAGCTTTTCACTACGCTCACGCGAGCCGTCGAGGGCTCGGCCGGTCTGGCGTTGATCGCAGCCTTAGTATGGGGCGTACTAAGCATCCTTCTAAGCCCATGCCACTTGGCTAGCATCCCGCTGATCGTGGGGTTCATTGACCAGCAGGGACGGATCACGACACGCCGAGCCTTCACGATCTCCCTACTCTTCTCGGTGGGCATCCTGATAACCATTGGGGTCATCGGTGCTATCACGGCGGCGGCAGGCCGGATGCTGGGGGACGTTGGCCGCTGGGGAAACTATGGTGTGGCGATCCTCTTCTTCGTCGTGGGCCTGTACCTGCTGGACGCGATCCACATCCCGATGCCGGGAGTCGTGCAGCCGGGCGTGAAACGCAAGGGTATGCTGGCGGCCTTCATCCTGGGGCTGGTGTTCGGCGTCGCGCTTGGGCCCTGCACGTTCGCCTACATGGCTCCGATGCTGGCCGTGACCTTCAAGCTCGCTGCCACGAACCTGCCCTATGGGATTCTGATGCTTGCCATCTATGGTGTCGGTCATTGCGCGGTTATCGTCCTCGCGGGTACGTTCACCGAGGTGGTGCAGCACTACCTGAACTGGAACGAAAGGTCCAAGGGCGCGGTGATCCTCAAGAAATATCTGCGGCTCCCTGGTGTTGCTTGGAGGCTTGTATCTGATTTACACGGCGAACTAGTGTTCGCTCCTCGAAATTTGCCGAGAACACCCACATGAGCGAGTTTACAGCGGACAACTACACTCGATTTCTGATGAACGTGCATGCGGGGCATCCCGGACTAACCGCGCAGAGCATCGGCGTCGCGCGAACACCTGGCGGCTTGTCGAGTTACGAAGCTTTCTGTTCTCTCGTCGATCCCAAGCCGGGCATGACTGTTGTGGATATCGCCTGCGGGAACGGGCCATTGTGCGAGATTCTCGCCCAACGCATCGGGGAACACGGTCAGGTTATCGGAATTGATCTGAGTCATGCCGAACTCGACCAAGCCGCCAAACGCCTGCGGCACCTCACCCACGTCCGCCTGCTGAACGCGCCGAGCCGAGGCGGTCTCGACGTTCAATGGCGTGTTCTGGTACCTGATGATCGGAGCAGGAATCGGCGCTTTCATCTACGGGTTCTTCCCTCAGGACTTGGTTGTGCGGCTCGCTGGGCCCGGCAACCCGTGGTCGATTCCCGTCGCCGCCGCCCTGGGGGTGCCGATGTACATCCGAACTTAGACGGTTATACCCATCGGAGCCGCGCTCATTGGCAAGGGAATGGGGATCGGCACGATCCTCGCCCTCGTGGTCGGCGGCGCCGGGGCCAGCATCCCGGAGATCATCATTCTGAACTCCATCTTCAAACGGAGATTGGTGTGCGCGTTCGTTCTGACCGTGTTTCTAGTGGCCGTCGCGACCGGTTACCTTGCGGACTTGTTGGGCATTTTGCCATTGATCTCCGGAATGAAGTGAGGTGGAGGGGCGTGTGATCGGAACGGATACACAAGGAACTGAGTTCTGTAGAAAGGACAAGCAAGATGAGTAACGAAGTGGTCCTGGCAAACGAGCGCAAACTAACCAACGTCTTTGAGCGGTATCTGACCGTCTGGGTCGCGCTCTGCATCGCGGGCGGCATCCTGCTCGGCAAGGTTGCCCCAGGCGTGGCGAAGTCTCTCGACGGCCTTTCCATCTTCGTGAACGGCGCACCCGTGGTGTCTATCCCCATAGCGATCTGCCTCTTTTTCATGATGTACCCCATCATGGTGAAGATTGATTTCGCCTCCGTGGTCAAGGCCGGGAAGAGCGGGAAGCCGGTGTGGCTGACGTTGTTCGTGAACTGGGGGATCAAGCCCTTCACGATGTACGCCATCGCCCTGCTCTTCCTAGGGGTCTTGTTCCGGGGCCTGATCGGAGCGGAAGCGACCGACCTCGTGAAGATGCCGTTTGGGCTCGATCTGGAGGCTGGCGCGCAACACGGCGCGGGCGTGGTGGTGATGCACGAGGGTATCAAGATGTTGCAGGTGCCACTGTGGCGGAGTTACTTCGCGGGATGCATTCTGCTGGGCATCGCGCCGTGTACGGCGATGGTGCTCGTGTGGGGTTACCTGGCACGAGGGAACGACGGGCTGACCCTGATCATGGTGGCGATCAACTCGCTGTCGATGTTGGTGCTTTACGGTCCGCTGGGCGGGTTCCTACTGGGTGTGGGCCGGCTGCCGGTGCCGTGGCAGGCACTGCTTCTGTCGATTGCCATCTATGTCGCTCTGCCATTGGTGGCCGGGTACTTCTCGCGGAAGTGGATCATCCAAGCGAAGGGGGATGTCTGGTTCAAGGAGAAGTTTCTGCACGTCCTAACCCCGATCACGATCATTGCCCTGCTGACGACTTTGGTTCTGCTCTTCAGCTTCAAGGGCGAGACGATTCTGGGCAACCCGTTGACGATCGTCTGGATCGCCATCCCCCTCTTCCTCCAAACCATGCTCATATTCTGGCTAGGGTACTGTTGGGCGAAGATGATGAAACTGCCCTACTTGGATGCGGCACCCGCCGCGATGATCGGGGCGTCGAACCATTTTGAGGTGGCGATTGCCACAGCCACGATGCTGTTCGGTCTGTCATCAGGAGCAGCATTGGCGACGGTGGTCGGCGTTCTGATCGAGGTGCCGGTGATGCTGTGGCTGGTAAAGATCTGCCTGCGGACACAGCATTGGTTTGGGCAGGCGCGGGCGTAACGTGAAGGGCGAACCAGGAAAGGACAAGAGATCATGAAGAAGGGGAGATGGGGTTCGGGTGCTTTGGCGTGTGTCGTAGTGGGCCTGGCCGCATACGCGGTGGCCGCGGATACGAATGCTACGGACAAGGCCAAGG
>CAYRPP010000142.1:0-5324 GCA_964426115.1 uncultured Lentisphaerales bacterium
TGCGGTGCTGGGCCATGAACTGCGCGCGCTTGGCCTCGTCCGGCTCGGCGACATGCGTGAAGCGGGCGCGGTGCGGCATGTCGAGGGCGTACTGTCCGAAGATGCCGCGGCCGCGGTTGCCGGCGCCGACGAGGGCCAGGTTGACGATTCGGGACATGATTGGGGATCTCCTTAGGGATAGTTAACGGCGTGCGAGGTACTGGGCGCAAGGGATGACGCGGGCGGCGAGCGCATCGCGGTCGAGGGCCAGGATCTGGTCGAGCGGCAGGGCGTCCGCCACATCCATCCTGCCGGACGCGGTGCGCCGCAGCGCGTTCAGGCAGGCGCCGCAGCCCAGTTTGCGTCCGATGTCGTGGCACAGGGTGCGCACGTAGGTGCCCTTGCCGCAGGCCACGTCGAAGGTGGCCCGCGGCAGGTCGAAGTCGAGCAGGCGGAAGCGGTAGACGTGGATCAGGCGCGGCTCGCGCTCCACGGTCTGGCCCTTGCGTGCCAGCTTGTAGAGCGGCACGCCATCCTTCTTGATGGCGGAGACCATCGGCGGGATCTGGTAGCTGTCGCCCACGAGCCCATCCATGCACTCCTGGAGGCGGGCAGCGGTGACGAGGTCGCAGGGCAGGGTCGAGAGCACCTGGCCCTCGATGTCCTGCGAGTCGGTCTCGGTGCCCAGCAGCATCTCGCCCTGGTAGCGCTTGTCGCCGCCCATGACCTCGTTCGAGAGCGAGGTGCCCTTGCCTAGCAGGATCACCAGCAGGCCGGTGGCGTTGGGATCCAGCGTGCCGCCATGGCCGACCTTCTCGATACGGAAGGCGCGCCGGATGCGGGCCACCACGTCGTGGGAGGTCAAGCCGACAGGCTTGTCGAGGAGCAGGAGTCCGTCGATCTTCCCGCTTCCGGCGAACGACGGACGGACGGCTGACGGCGGGGGCGGGCAGGTGCGGGGGGACGTGCTGGACATGGGCAAAGGTTCTCGGAAGGAACGTGTGTTCAGGCCTTGGTGCCGTTGGATGGAGGCGCGGCGTCCGGTTCCTCAGCCGCGGCCTGGGCGGAATCCGCGGCGGCCAGCCGGGAGAGGACATCCAGGACGTGGTCGCCCTTCTCGATCGACTCGTCGAGGGTGAACTGCAGGACGGGCGTGTACTTGAGCCGCATGTCGCGGTTGATCAGGCGCTGGAACTCGACATGGCGCTGTCCCAGCTTGCGGATCATCGCCTGCCGCTCGCGCTCGTGCCCGAGGATCGAGACGGAGACGGTCGCGTTGCGCAAATTGCGCGCCACGCGCACCTGCGTCACGGTGAAGGCGGCGCAATCCACGCCCTCGTTGAGCATGACGGCGGGCAGCGCCTCGGCGATCTCCCGACGCAGGAGGGAGTTCACGCGTTCCAGACGATCGACTGACATGACGCCATCATCATACAAGATGCCACCCCGTGCGGCAAGCCGTTGGTATTTAGTTCCCACGCGAACAGAGCCGTGGTACGATGTCCCGTTTCTGAAAGAAACAATGGGGGAAGCTTCATGAAACAAACAGACAAGACAATCTGGTCCGCCACCCCGACGCCGTTTCTGGCGGACGGCCGCCTCGACGCCGCCTCGGTTGAGCGGCTCGTCGAACATCACCTCGCCATGGGCGTGGCGGGCCTGTTCCTCGCCGGCACATGCGGCGAAGGGCCGTTCATGCCGAACGACCAGCGGCTGAAACTCGTCCGGCTCGCGAAGCGCCTGGCCGGCGCGCGCCTGAAGCTCGCGGTACAGGTCTCCGACACCTCGGCCGCGCGCGTGATCGAGAACCTCCATGCGGCCGAGGAGGCCGGCGCCGATGCCGTCGTCATCGCCCCGCCCTGGCTGCCCCGTTTCTGCAACCGCGCCTTCGCCCGCCGCTATTTCGGCGAGGCCATCGAGGCGGCGACGGTGCCGGTGGGCCTATACGTCCTGACACAGCCGCCCGAAACGGGACTTGATCTCGGGCTCTGGTCCGAGTTTGCCGGCCATCCCAAAGTCCGCCTACTCAAGGATTCGTCGGCATCCGAGACCAACGAGCAGGCCTTTGCGGCCATCCGCCGGCGGCGGACTGACCTGCTGCTGCTCACGGGCTACGAATTCAACGTGATCCGCGCCATCGAGGCCGGCTACGATGGCGGATTGCTCGGAACCGGCATCCTCGTCGCCGGCTTCATCCGTCGCGCGCTGGACGCGCTGGCCGCGGACGACCGCGCCGCCGCCGGCGCCTGGCAGCAGCGGGCGAACGACTTCATGTACGACCTGTTCGGCAAAGACATCGGTCTCTGGATGGGCGGGCTCAAGTACGCGCTGGTCCGCATGGGCCTTTTCGCCACGGAACAGATGCATCTGAGCTATTCGCTGACCGCGGCCGACCGGGCACGCATCGATACCGCCCTCGAGCGCGAAGCGGAATACCTGCGTCCGCGGAAACCGTAAGGAGAACGACATGAAACCGTCGGGCTTGCGCTACCGCGAAACCGGCCCCCTGCACCGCGATTTCCACCGCACGACCAACGGCACCATCGCCTACCTGCGCAAACGGTACGGGGTGCGTTGGCTTGACGAGGTCTTCCGGAAGGTCGCGCATGGGGTCTACCGCTCGATCCACGAGGATCTCAAGCGCGGCGACCCGGAGCAGCTGGTGGCCCACTGGCGCCACTTCATGCGCCGCGAAAAGGGACGCTTCTCCATCCGCCGCCGGGGCGACACGATCCAGATGACGGTGCGCCAGTGCCCCGCCATCGCCTACCTGCGTGCCCGCGGCCTCGCCATCGATCCCGCGTTCTGCCGCCAGACCATCGCCGTCAACCGAGCCCTGTCGGAGGAGACGCCGTTCACGATCATTACCGAGGTGCTCGGCGAAGGCCGTTGCGTGCAGACTATCCGGAGGCGTCCGTCATGATTCCGAGCGACCATTTCGTCCGCTTTTACAACGAGGTCTTCAAGGCGATCGAGACCCGGGGACACGCGCATCTCTTGGCCTACTGGCGCGAGCTTGGACGGCTCCAGAGCCGGGAGCTGACGGCGCGCTTCCGCGCCGGGGGCCTGCAGGCCTGCTACGACTACTGGAAACGGATCCTCAAGGAAGAGGACTGCAAGGGGCGATTGACACTGACCGACGACTATTTCGAATTCCGCATGAACCGATGCCCCAGCCTCGCCAAGGTGCTCGACAACGATGCGGCGCCGTCGCCGCTTTACTGCGACCATTGCGCCGGCTGGGTCGAGCCGGTCATGCGCGCGGCGGGACTCTTCGCGGTCTGCGACATGGAGTCGCGCGACGAGCCGCACTGCGTGCTGCGCGTCTACCGCGACAAAAACCTGGCGCAAGCCTATGAACGCCAGGCCCGACTGCCCTCGCATCCCTATGCTCGCCCGCGCGCGGTGACGGGCGCGGGAGGCGCATGCCAAACCTCCGGTTTGTGTAGGCGGAGGGTTTAGGGTTCAGGATTCGTTTCTTTGCCCTGAACCCTGGCGCCTGAACCCCGACTTCCATCCATTATTCCCTGCTTCTCAACGGCGGCTGCGCATGATCAGCGCCGGGATCTGGGCCTTGAGCGCCTTGACTTCGGATGGCGGAACGTGCAGCGCCGAAAGGAGTTCCTGGTTGGCCCGCCAGCCGGCGAATACGATCCCCTCGCCCTCCGGCGTTGCCGCAACGGCGGCCATGGCGGCGGCGGCCATAAGATCGCCCTGCCCGCCGTCGCCGGCGGGCAAATTCAGCAGGATGCCGCGCAGGACGCCGGCCAGCGAGAGCCGACCGAGCGAGCAGGGCGCGGCGGAAGCCGCTAGCACGGCGCGGATGCGCGCGGCCTCGGGCGTCGCCTTCCCCCGCAGGGTGGCGAGCGCCTGCTCGACCGTGGCCGGCGACCCCATGCCGAAGACCAGGGCGTCGGAAGTGGCGGCATAGGCGAGGTCGTTGCTGAAGAGCTGCATGACGGGGCGGAGAAAAGCCATGGCCTGCTTCAGGGAGGTATCCAGTTGTCCCGGCGCCGCGCCGGGCGCCGCGCTCTGCATCAGCGCCTCGATGGACTTCTCGTCCATCGCGCTGCGGCAGGTGAAGATCCGGGCGCCCTGGTAGGTGCGGACCACGGGTTCCGAGAACGTCATGCCGGAAAGCTGCCGGATAACGGGCTTGCGCAGCATGGCGAAATGCTCGTCCAGGTAGGCAGCGGCGTTGGTCATCTGCATCATGCTTTGCACGCGCAGCGCGCGGCCGTCGGGCGACAGGCCGCAGGCGAAGGCCATGGGCAGGCCCAGCGTCCGCAGCGATTGCGTTATGAGGGTGGCGCGCTCACTGGCCGGCATGCCCTTGGCCGCGGGCGAGACGGCCAACATTTCGGTGTAGATTCTGATGAACTCCCGCTTCAGAGGATCCGGCACCACGGTACGGCCTGAGGCGCAGGCGAGCAGCGCGCTCTTGTCGAGAAAGGCTAGTTGCGCGTCCTGGGCGGGATGCATCGACGCGACCATCGCGGCGATCTCGGTGCCGGCCCGCGGCACGATCCGCGTGCGGATGAAGAGCCCCTCTTCCTGGACGGCCACACCCAGATGCAGGGCGTCGAGCTGTCCCAGGATGCGCTTGTAGAAGTCGAGCATGGCCCGCATCATCGCGCGCTGCTCATCGGCGCCGGGCATCGTCGCGGGCAGGTTGTCGAGCGAGCGTCCGAGCTCCTCGATCTTTGGGATCAGGGCCGACGGCACAAGTGTGACGCGGATGGCTCCGGGCAGCGCGGGCAGCGCGGTTTTGGCGTCGACCACGCTCTTGACCAGGCCTTCCCCGCCGGCCGACATGCCGGGCGCCAGGAAGAGCCGCTTGCCGGAGATGTGCGCGGTGGTGCCGTCCCCCAGCTTGTAGAACCCTCCGGCGGGCGCGGGCAGCGGCACGCCCTCGCCCACCAGGCCTTGCAGGTAGGCTTCGGGCGTGGCGGCGGCGACGACTTCCAGGACGAAGCCCGGCGTGTCGGCGCCTGTGTCCACGAAATGCAGTGCTAGCGGCTGGTCCTTGTCGATCCCGGCGCCGCCGGGAATCTTTCCGGGCAGCATCGCCGGCAGGGTCTCGAGCGCGGGCGCCTCGTACAGCTTAGCGCCCAGCGCGCACTGCCGCTGGAGCGCGTCGAGGCTCTCGAAATAGACGCTGCCGAGGCGCGTGGCGGCCTCGCCGGCGGTTGTCAGAACCACTGCGGCCAACCCGGCCAACAGCGCGCGCGCCAAACGTGATTTCATGGGCATCCCTTTCGAAGTCCGACCGCGGTCACACGCCATGCATGACACAGTGCTCATTATGCGCCCGCAAACCGCAACGGTCAATCAGAGAATCAGAG
>CAYRPP010000143.1:0-5310 GCA_964426115.1 uncultured Lentisphaerales bacterium
GCCGACAAGGCGGCCATTCTGGGCGGCAACGCCGCCAGACTGATCAACCTCCCGGACGCCGGGAAACCCTGAGAAAGACACCATGATTCCACTGGAAATCTTCAGTCCCGCCGACCGCGGCATCATCGCTGCCAAGGCGGCCGAGGCGCGGCGCGTGCTGCTCGGCAACATCCGCGCCTTCCGGCACTATCCGGGCTACCGGCTGCTGACCGCGGGCGATACGTATCCCGGCATCTGGCTCGAGCACAACCAGGACAACCTGTTCATTGTCGACTACGATCCGGAAGCCGCCTGGGACTCGGTGCGCTTCGCGCTCGACCGGCAGCGCGACGACGGGCTGCTCTCCTATGCGACGCTGGTCGCGGGACAGGCGGCGTACAGCCATCTCCAGAGCGTCTGGCCCTTCGTGCGCTGTGCGCTGGAGATCGCCGACAAGCTCGGCCGGCCGGAGGCCGACTACGCCGCGATCTACCGCGCCGGCTGCCGCTACGACGCCTGGCTGGCGCGGCACCGCAACCGCTCGGGCAGCGGCCTGGTAGAGATGTACTGCGAGTGGGACACCGGTCACGACAACGACCGCCGGGTGACCGACGGCGGCATCCCGCACACCTGCCCGGGAAATGAGGCCGCCAACATGCCGGACCTCCCGGTGATGCCGATCCTCTCCGTCGACCTGACCGCAATGCGCTATGGCGGCCTGTGCGCTCTGGCCGAGCTGGCCGGCCGTCTGGGATTGCCCGCCGACGCCGCCCGTCACAGCGCCGACGCCGAGCGTTTGCTTGCGACCTTCCGCAAGCTCTGCTTCGATCCCGTTGACGATTTCTATTACGACCGCGCTCCCGGGGGGGTGCGGAAGTACCGCACCGAGCACATCACGCGGGTGTTCCTGAACCGCATGTGCCCACAGGAGGAGTTCGACCGCATCTACACGCGTTACTTCGAGAACCCCGAAGAGTTCATGACGGCCTTTCCGTTCCCCTCGGTCTCGGTTTCCGATCCGCACTTCGACCGGGCATGTCCGCGCAACTCATGGGGATCGAACAGCCAGGCGCTCACCGCGCTGCGGGCGATGCTCTGGCTCGGGCACTACGGGCGGCCGGAGGAACGCCGCGCCCTGCTGTACCGCTGGATTCGCGCCCTGATCCATCCGGATCACCGGCTCGGACAGGAGATCAATCCCTTCGACGGGTCGGCGCCCGCAGGCGGACGCGGGGGCTACACACCAACGCTGCTGCTGATGCTGCTGGGCGCGCGGGAGATCATCGGAGATGCATGATCAAGATTTGGCCGGAGCGCCCTGGTGGCGGCGGGAGGGCGTCTCGCTCTCGGGCGGTTGGCACCCGCTGAGTGCCCGCCTGCGCGCCGCGGAGTTGGCGGACAACGAGGAGGAGCTCTACGCCTGGGAACACAGCGAGGAGCGCATCCTCCTGCTCAAGCGCCACGGGATCAACCTCGTCGTCGGCCATTTCGCCCGCGGGTTCGGGCCGACCGACGAGGCCGAGCAGCAGGAGCAGGCACGCCAGTTCGCCGCGCTCTGCCACCGGCACGGGTTGCGCCACGGCAGCTACATTCCCAACACGATCTACTTCGAGTCGGTGATCAAGGATTATCCCGACTGCGAGGAGTGGGCGGTGCGCACCCACGACGGACGGCTGGTGCACTTCGGCGGCGAGCAGACCTGGCGGTGGGTCGCGTGCTTCAATTCGCCGGGCTGGCGAGCCTATGTCCGCGCCGAGATCGAACGCGCCATCCGGTCCGCCGGCACCGACGTGATCCATCTAGACAACATGATCCTCTGGCCCGAGCCGGACAGTTGCCACTGCCCGCGCTGCCGCGAGGCGTTCCGCGCTTTCCTGGCGGTGCGCTATCCGACACCGGAGGCCCGGAAAACCCGTTTCGGACTCGATCTGGTGGAGACGGCGCGCCCGCCGAACTTCTACCTGCGCTTCTGCCAGCCGTGGGATCTGGACCGGATCCGGAACCCCCTGATGCAGGAGTGGATCGACTTCCGCTGCCACACCCTCACGGATTACATGCGCGACATGAGCAGCTTTGCACGCGGCCTGCGGCCCGACATCGCCATCATGGTCAACGGCCAGGCCGTCTGGGGCTCCAACCAGGCGTTCCTCCACGGAGTGGACTCGACCGCCCAGGCGTCCCTGGCGGACATCTGCTGGGACGAGAATCCCGATCTGCGCCCCGACGACGAACCCGGCGCCATCCCGCCCTCGACGCTCAAGATGCGCGGCATGAACCTCCTGCGCCGCCTGGACCGCAAGGTCATCACGAGCTACCACGACGAGGAGGAGTTGGCGTTCAACCTGACCTTCAGCGGCAACCCGGGGATCAACGCCCAATGGGGCTATTCCGAGCCGCGCAAGGGACTG
This sequence comes from uncultured Lentisphaerales bacterium, assembly GCA_964426115.1. GTDB lineage: Bacteria > Verrucomicrobiota > Kiritimatiellia > RFP12 > JAAYLN01 > JAAYLN01. Next base: position 2,388 of record CAYRPP010000143.1, read on the forward strand.
CTCACGGGAGTGCAGCCCGGCGTCGAGGCGCTGCTGGAACTGTTCAACAGCCACAAGGAATTCTACTGCGGACTGCTTCCGCTGGCGCGCACCGCCGTGTGGCGCAACCAGACCTCGCTGGCCCGCATCTGCTTCGACACGCACCTCGCGGCGTGCGTAATGGAACATGTTTTGTTCACGCGGCGCATCCCCTTCAGCATCGTGCAGGACCAGTGGATCACGCGCGAGGCGCTCGCGGCGTTCGACCTCGTGATCCTGCCCGACGTCGAATACATCACCGACGAACAGGCCGCGGTTCTGCGCGGGTTTGTCCAGGGCGGCGGCGCGCTGCTCGTCACCGGGCGTTCCGGCGCGTTCGACGGCCGCGGCCGGCGGCGGAGCGCGCCGCTCTTCGCCGCCTGGCCCGACGGCGGCAACGCCCCTGACACGGCGCGCCGCGACGGTCCCTCGTGGACCGCGCGCTGCGGCGCAGGCCGTGTGGCGTACCTCGCGGAAATCCGCTACACTCACCAGCCACGCGCCTTCCGCAGCCACTGCCAGGTGCATTACGACAGCATCGACAGCCGCTACTGGAAAGACCCTGTGAATGTCGGCGAGGTCATGGGGCTCGTCGAATGGCTGAAGCCGGATATGGAACCCGTTAAAGTCTACGGCCATCCCGAGGCGCGCCTCGACTGGGTGCGCTTCCGCGACGGCAACGAGGGTAGCCTGCTGATGCGCGCGGGACCGGCCGCGGAAACCGCCGATTTGCGCCTGGCGGTGCGCACCGCGGCGGCGCCCGCCGCCGGAGAGCTGTGGCGGCCCGGGCAGCAGCGGCCGGCGGCGCTGGAATGGACGCGGCGCGGGGAGTGGTTCGAGACCGTGCTCGCGGATGTGGGCCGGCACGCATTGGTGCGCTACCGCGCGGGAAGGGAGCCGGCATGCCTGTCGACATGACCGCGGAGAGTCGCAGCACCGTTCCCTTCTGGTTCTGGAACGGCGAGATCACCAAACCGGAGATCACACGCCAGTTGGAACTGGCGCGCGAGGGCGGGCGGCGCGGCATGGCCATTCACGCCACCCGTTCGTGTGCGCTCGGATATCTGTCCGACGCCTGGTTCGAGCATGTCCGGCACGCCTGCGCGGAAGCCAGGCGGCTGGGGCTTGAGATCTGGATCTACGACGAGCAGGGCTGTCCCAGCGGGACGGTCGGCGGGCAGCTTTGGAAACAGCGCCCCGCCTATCGGCAGCAGATCGGACTGGGTATCAACGTGATCGTGCCGCACGGATGCTTCTTCTCCGTCAAGGAAGGGCAAAAGCACTTCCATCCGCAAAGCTGCTTTTTCCAGGAGCCCTATTACCGCTACAACGCGCAAATCTTCCGAGGAGTCGAACGGTCCGCACGTTTGCTTGCGCGGGGCCGCCCCGATGCCGACGTGCTGATCCTGCATCCCATCCGTTCGGTGTGGATGCTGATGGACGGCGCCATGCGCGATCCGGACTACCGGCCTGCGACGGCCGAAACGGAGCGTGCGGAACGGACCGTCCGGCATTACACGGATTTGACGGCCGACCTCGCGCTGCGCCTGGCCCGGGCTCACGTCGATTTCGATTTCGTGCCGGCGGGCACGGTGAACGCCCCGCGCACCGCGTGCCGCCGCAGCGCCCTCGCCCTGCCGCGCCGCACGCTGCGAATGGCCGTGCGGGGAACGTGGCGCGTGGTTCCGGAGAACGACAACATCCTGCTGCTGGACTACGCGCAGGATGCGTCCGGCAGGCCGCATCGCTTCTATGCGCCCGCGGAAAACCGGATGCCGGAGGGTGGACAATTCCGCACGGTCTTCCGGCTGCCGCGAAAATTGCCGGCGGCCACGCTATACTTCGAACCGTACGCCATCGGCGACCTGGCGCTCAACGGGCGGCCGGTCGCGGCGGACGCGGAACGTCGGCATCCTGTCATCCAGGATCTGGCGGGCGCCGACGTGGCCGGGCTGCTGCAGCCCGGGGACAACACGCTCGCCTACCGCAACCGGCGCCCACGCCTCGAGGCGATGTACCTGGCCGGCGCGTTCGGGGTGTTTCTCCGCGGCCACCGCGCCGAAGTCCGCGCGGCCGGACGGCCGGGATTCGGAGACCTCGCCGCGCACGGCTACCCGTTCTACTGGGGCACGTTCCGCTACGAGTTGGAGTTCGAGGCGCGGACTCCAGATACGGACGACGTCTTTCTGCGCATTCCGTCGGTCGACGGAGTCGTCGAGGCCGTGCTCAACGGCACGGCGCTGCCGGTGGCCTTCGCGTTTCCGTGGAGCTGGCACGTCGGCAGCATGATCCGTCCCGGTTCCAACACGCTGACGATCCGTCTGGCCAACACCGCGCAGAATCTCCTCGGTCCGCAGCGGGTGGAGGGTGTCGAGAACGTGCTCAACAAGACCTCCGCCTGGCGTCCGCCCTACCGGCACCGAACTTGCAGTCAGGCTTTTGCCTTGGCGTCGTTCGGCATTTTTTCGCGGCCGGAATTCCACTGCGCAGCGCGGGCGCGCCCGGGTCGGCGCGACAACGCCAGGCAAGAAGAATGACAAGGACCAGGAACACTTTGATGCTGGTTTCCGTGGCGGCGGCCCTGGCGGCCACCGCTGCGGAACCGGCGAAGAAGCGGGCGGGTGGCGCCACGCCGCCGGTCGCCGCGCTGATCCAGGCGGCTGGCCAGACGGAGTCCGACGACAAGTGCCTGGCGCTGCTGGAGCAGCTCGCGGCGCGGACGGATCTCGACGAGCAGCTGCTGGGGGATCTCTCACGGCTGCGCGTGGGGGTGTCGACCTGGACGCGCTCCAAAAGCCTCTGCCAAGCCGAGCGCCCGTTCCGCAACGACCCGATGCACGAATATGTCCGGAGCAAGGAGTCGCCACTCTATCCCCTGAGCTGCTATTTCCGGGGCCGCATTCTC
>CAYRPP010000144.1:0-1437 GCA_964426115.1 uncultured Lentisphaerales bacterium
CGCTGCAGGTGCAGCAGGGGGAGGGGGCCAATCCGATCTTCTGGGGGCCGGAGATTGGGTTCGGCCGTCGGCTGACGGCGGCGGGCGAAACGGATTTTCTGATCGTCAAGGCCAGCCGCGGGGGCGGCGGCAACCGCTTCTGGCTGAAGGGTTCAGCCGACGACCACATGTACCGTCATGTCATCGAGACTGTCCGGCAGGCGGTGTCGGTTCTGCCTGCGGCCACCGCCTTCGACATCGCCGCGCTGTTGTATGTCCAGGGCGAGAGCGATTCCCCCGCCGAAGCCGAAGTCTCCGGCGAACGGCTGCTCCTGCTGGCGGACAATCTGCGGCAAGACCTGCCGCATGCCGCCAACATGCAGGTCCTGGTGGGCGGGATCGCCGCGCCCGGCGCCTCGCGCGACATCGTCCGCGGGCAGCAGGCGAACCTGCCGTCGCAAGACGCGCGCTTCCGCTACGTCGATACGCTCGACCTCCAGCAGCTGCTCTACGATCAACTCCATTTCAACAAAACCGCCAAGATCGAGCTTGGCCGCCGCCTGGCCAATGCCTGGCTGGCCTGCGTACGGTAAACACGGGAAAACACGGAAGATGAGTGCACAACACATGCGTCCCAGCCGCGTGCTGGCCAAACTGCGGGCGGGGCAAGTCGCCACCTGTTTCAAGCTCAACCTGGCCGATGCGCGTGCCATGGAGATCGCCGCCATGGCCGGTTTCGACTGCCTGTGGCCCGACATGGAGCACGTCGGCAACGACCTGTCCGTGATCGAAAATGGCATCTGGGCCGCCAAGAGCCAGAATGTCGATGTCATGGTGCGCGTCTCCCGCGGCGGCTACAGCGACTACATCCGGCCGCTGGAACTGGACGCCACCGGCATCATGGTGCCGCACATCATGAGCCTGGCCGACGCGCAGCAGGTAGTGCGCATGACCCGCTTCCACCCCGTCGGACGGCGTCCGGTCGACGGCGGCAACGCCGACGGCGGCTACTGCAACGTCGACTTCATGACCTACCTGAAGACAGCCAACGAACAGCGCTTCCTGGTCGTGCAGATCGAGGATCCCGAACCGCTGGCCGAACTCGACGCTATCGCGGCCCTGCCGGGAATCGACATGCTCTTCTTCGGGCCGGCCGACTTCAGCCAGGGGATCGGCGCGCCCGGCGAGTGGGACGACCCGCGTCTGCTCGACGCCCGCCGCCGCGTCGCCGAAGCGGCCCGCCGCCACGGCAAGTACGCCGGCACCGTCGGCTCGCCCGCGAACCTCGGCGACCTGGTCGCGGTGGGCTACCGCTTTGTCAACCTCGGCGCCGATGTCGTCGGCCTCTCGAACTACTGCCGCAGTATTATGGAGTCGACGGTAAATACGGGAGTTTTCGGTGGGAAAGCGTGAAGACGTGAAGCGTGAAGACGTGAAGCGTGAAGACGTGAAGCGTGA
>CAYRPP010000144.1:1537-5252 GCA_964426115.1 uncultured Lentisphaerales bacterium
GAAAGCGTGAAGACGTGAAGCGTGAAGACGTGAAGCGTGAAGACGTGAAGCGTGATGCGTGAAGACGTGAAGCGTGATGCGTGAAGACGTGAAGCGTGATGCGTGAAAACGTGAAAACGTGAGGAGTGGACGATGACGGTCGCGGAATGGGAGAAGACTGTTCCACAGGAGATCCGGGGTGATACGGTTTGGCGCGTTGAGGCCTACCGTCTGGCCCTGTTGTCTGCTGACATGGGTTGGACCGATGTTACAGCTCTCGCCAAGGATCGTCGTACACTGGGCCTGTCGGATCAGTTGTATCGGTCGCTGGGCTCGATTTCAGCAAACATTGAGGAAGGCTTCTCCAAGGGCACAGGCAAGGACAGGGCGCGATTCTACGAGTATGCGTTGGGGTCAGCCCGCGAAAGCCGTGGCTGGTATTACAAGGGTCGTCATGTTCTGCCCGAAGCGGTTGTTCAGCATCGCATGCAGGTGCTCACACATGTCATCAAGCTACTCCTGACAATGATTCCCGATCAACGCGGTTCACTATTGCATGAATCATTGACCGACTATGACCTCCCCGACATTTCCTCCCTCCTCAACAACATCCCCCTTTCCTAAACCTCACGCATCACGTATCACGCATCACGCATCACGTATCACGCATCACGTATCACGCATCACGTATCACGTATCACGCATCACGTATCACGCATCACGCATCACGTTTCACTCCTCACGTATCACTCTCCCAGGAGCCAATAACCATGAACGTCCTCAACACCTTCTCTCTCAAGGGCAAAGTGGCCCTGCTGACCGGCGGGGCGGGCCTCTACGGCCGGCAGATCGCCGCGGCGCTGGCCGAGGCGGGCGCGACGACTTGCATCGCCGCGCGGAATCTCGCCGCGCTGGAGGCCGTGGCGGAGGAACTGCGGGCTGCGGGCGGCGAGGTCGTGGGGCTGCCGCTCGACCTGGCCGACGAGGCGTCGATCCACACGCTGATCGAGACCATCGTGCAGCGTTTCGGCCGGCTCGACATCCTCGTCAACAATGCGGTCACCCGCTGCGCCTGCGCCAGCTGGGATCAGCCGATGGAAGTGTTCGACGCCAGCCTGCGGATCAATGCCTCCGCGCTCTTCTGCATCACGCGCCTGGCGGCGGAGGAAATGAAGAAGGCGGGCGGCGGCTCGGTGATCAACATCGGCTCCTACATGGGCATCCGCGGTCCCGACCCGCTCAACTACGTCGGCACCGACATGATGAAGACCCCCTCGCCGATCTATTTCTTCGAGAAGGGCGGCATGGTCAATTTCACGCGCTTTGCCGCCAGCGTGCTGGGGCCGCACAACATCCGCGTCAACGCAATCCATCCCGGCGGTTTCCTCAACAACCAGCCGGCGCCGTTCATCAAGAACTACAGCGCCAACACGATGCTGGGGCGGCTGGCCAACGAGTCCGACCTCAAGGGCGTTATCGTCTTCCTGGCCTCGGAGGCCTCCGCCTACCTGACCGGCACCAACATTCCCGTCGATGGCGGGTACACGGCGAAGTGAGGCGTGATGGAAACGTGCTTTTGGAACGGGTACAAGCTTTCGCGGATGATGCTTGGGACGGTGCAGTTCGGTCTGCCCTACGGCGTGGCCAACCGCAGGGGACAACCGACGCCGGAGGAGGTGCGCGGGATGGTGGCGGCGGCCATCGACGGCGGGGTCAACTGCTTCGACACGGCGGCGGCCTACGGAACCAGCGAGGTTGTGCTGGGACAGGCGTTGCGGGAACTGAAGGCGGCCGACCGCGTCGTGGTCGTCACCAAAGTCCGCGCCCTGACTCCCGATGAACGGGCCGACGGGCGGAACGCCGCCCGGGCGATCCGGCAATCGGTCGAGGCTTCCCGGCAGCGACTGGGCATCGATTGCCTGCCGCTGGTGCTCTTCCACCGCGAATCGGACGCGTTCTATCTCGACGAGTTGTTGGCCTTGCGCGACCAGGGCTGGTTGCGGCATGCCGGCGTCTCGTGCGACAACCGTCCCGGCCCTGCGGCCGACTTTGCCGTCGGCGGGCTCGCCGCCGCGCTGCAGATCCCCTGCAATCTGCTCGATCCGCGCCACGCCCGCGCCGGCAGCTTACGCGCCGCCGCGGCGAACGGCGTCGCCGTGTTCGTCCGCAGCGTCTATCTCCAGGGCGTGCTGGCGATGCCGGAGGCGGAGATCCCCGCTAAGCTACATGGCCTGGTGCCGGTGCGACGCCGGCTGGAGGGCGTGGCGCGCGAAGCGGGGATCCCGCTGACCGAGCTCGCGGTCCGGACGATGCTGGCACGGGAGGGGGTCACCTGTGTGCTGACCGGCGTCGAAACGCTGGATCAGATACGCGGGAACATCGCGCTCTTCAACCGGGGGCCGCTCCCCGCCGACCTGCTGGCCGCCGTCGATGCCGTCGTTCCCGAACTGCCCGAGGCGTTGATCACGCCCTCGATGTGGTGAAGCGGAACGCGTAAAGGTCCGCGTCCTTCAGTTCCACTTGCAGACGCACCGGGTGGCCGGCCAAGTGGGCGACACCGGCGCCGCCGGTCCAGGACACGGCCTGATCCAGGCTGTCGCCGTAGAGCGGCGCCTGATCGGCGAGGCCGCGGCCCGCAATCGGGCGGCCGTCGGCCTGCAGAAGCCCGATGGCGATCGAACCGACCGCCGAAGTGCTGAAGTTGATCCGCAGTTCATCGCCGGTGAAGACGAGAGGATGCGTCACCAGGCTGCCGCCTGAAGCGCCGCCGCCGAAGCTGCCGAAGCCCCAGGGCCGGATGACCAGGCGGCGCAGCCGGTTGTCGGGCCAGCCATAATGCTCGCTCACATACATCGACCACTCGTCTTCGCGCGTCTGCAGAATGCCGATCCCCGTGCAGTTGTTGCGGTGCGTCCAGTTGCGAGGATCGATCCCCGCCCGCAGCCAGGCGCTGCGGAACGGGCGCTTCCAGTGCACGCCGTCGCGGCTGGAAAGGATCACGGTGTCGGTCATGCCCGCCATGCCCGGCACGCCGTTGCCGGGGTAGTCCATGGCGCTGATATCGGCGACCGGCGTGGTCCGCTCGGCCGCGTAGCGCATCGGGAACGACAGCAGGATATGCTCCGCACCGGGGACGGATGTGGTGGCGTTGGTGTAGAACTGCTCTACGGGCGCGCCGGTTTCGTACTGGTGCGGCACCGGGGCCGTCCAGTGCAGAAAGTCGTCGGAGGTGCAGCTCTGGATCGCGCGGCCGCGGCCCGGTTCGAACCAGCGGCTGAAGAGCCGGTATTTGCCCGTCGTTCCGTCCCAGAAGGCAACATTGGCGCTGTCGAAAGCGCCGGGGACAGGCAGCGGCGCTTTCTGGATCAGGCGCCAGTGGATGCCGTCCGGCGAAACCAGGCCGAAAAGGCTGTTTCGGTTGGTGCCGCCGACGGCCTTGAAACGCGCATCGGGGGCGCAGGCGGGATTGGCATCGAGGAAGGGAACCAGGTTGTGCGACTGGATGCCCTGCCAGACAACGTTGTTCCGTCCGCCGTCGCCCATGTCGAAGAGACCCAGCTCGGGCCGCTCGAAATGGATGCCGTCCCGGCTGAAGGCGACGTGCGTGGTCTGCAGCTCCGATGCATCCGTTCCCCCGACCCCGATGGGGTGGTGGCCGCGGTAATAGAGCAGGTAACGGCCCGCGTCCGCGAGAAACACGCAATAGACGGCGCTGCAGGCGTTCTCAATGGGTGGC
>CAYRPP010000145.1:0-5225 GCA_964426115.1 uncultured Lentisphaerales bacterium
GGGCAACCTGGTGCGCACGGGCGGCACGGTCTCCTATTCCTGTGTCACTCCGGCGTCGGACGCCAACGGCAGCGGGAACGTCGAGGGTAATCCATACTTTGCCGATGCCGCCGCCGGCGACTTCAGGCTGCTTTTCGGCTCCCCGTGCCGCGACACGGGCGAGACGATTGCCGGGCTGACCAACGATTTGGCGGGTGTAACGCGGCCGCAGGGCGCGGCCTTCGACTTGGGGTGCCACGAAGCCGTCCCCGCCTCCGGGCCGGACTGCGCCATCGTCATCGACTCGCCGGCCGTCGGCGTCGCGCCGTTGACCGTCGATTTCTCGGCGCTTGCCGATCCCGGCACCGGCATCGCGGACTACACCTGGAGCGTGACGGACGGCGTCACGACGAACAGCGATACCGTGCTGACCGGCACCTGGAGCCGCACCTTCAACCAGACCGGGCATTACACGGTCTCGCTGCGGGTGCGCTATGACGACGCCCGCGAGGCCACCGCGACCGCGGCGGAGGTCATCCAGGTTCTGCCGGCGACGGCCTATGTCTCCCGCTCCGGCGCCCATGTCTGGCCCTTTGACACCGAGGCGCACGCCGCGACCAACTTCCACGAGGCGATCGCGGCCGTCTTTGCCGACACGGAGTCCCCGGGGACGGTCAAGGTGATGCCGGGAATCTACGGCGTGGCCAACGGGCTCCCCGCCGGCACCGATCATATCGTCCTGCTCAACCGGCCGGTCAGACTGGTCGGGCAGGGGGGGGATCCAACGAATACGGTGATCGATGGCGAACACATCCGCCGGATCTTACGCATGACGTCCGCCGGCGCCAGAGTCGAGAATCTTACGCTGGCCCGCGGGGACAACCAGTGCAGCGGGATCGTGAAGGGGTATGGGGTGGAGATGCTTGCCGGCACGGTCTCCGGCTGCATCATCACCAACGGCTGGTCGCCAAACGCCGCCTCGCCGGAAGCCATGGTCGTCGTCTTCGGCGGACAGATCGAACATACCGAAATCTGCGGCAACCGCAATGGAACGACTGCCCCCTGGATTAGGAGCGGCCCCACCGTGCGGATGTCGGACGGCACCATCACGGAGTGCCGGTTTTTCGACAACGTCGGTCGCAATGTTAACGGGCTCGTTTTCCTGACGGGCGGCAGCCTCACCCGCTCCGCGATCTTCGGCAATCGTCTCATGAGCACGGAGAGCCAATATGATGGCAGTGCGGGGGTGACGCTCCGAAGTAGCGCGGTGCTGGCAGATTGCGTGATCACCAACAACGTGTGCGATACCAGCTCGACTGCTGGGATGGCCTCCCTGGCCGGCGGTGTCAACCTGTACTATAACGGCGGAACGGTGCTCCGCTGCATCATCCGCGGCAACCGGGTCGGCAACGGGGACGCTGCCGGTGTGGTGATGGGGCAGAACGCAGTGCTCGCGAATAGCCTGATTGCCGACAACAAGACGGGCACGTCGCGTGGCATCGCGGGCGGGGTCCGGATGCTGCACTCGACGGCCCGGATGCTCAATTGCACCGTGGCCGGCAACATCAACCAGACGGTCACCACGGGACATGGGGTCGCCATGTCGGCAGGCATGATAACCAATTGCATTGTCTACGGAAACGGGCCGGACGAGACCCGCTTCACGACCAACAATCTCGATGTCACCGGAGGGGTAGTGGCCTACACCTGCTCGATGCCGCGACCCACGGGAACGGGCAATCTCGGTGCCGATCCGCGCTTCAAGGCGCTGGATGCGGGCGACTACCACCTGCGGGCGCTGACCCCCTGCCGCCGGGCGGGGGTGGAACTAGTGGAGTATGCGAGCGATTTGGACGGTGCGACGCGGCGGGCCGGCCACCCCTACGATCTGGGATGCTATGCGGCCGGGGCGGACACGACGCTCTTCATGCTGCGGTGAAGCGCTTGTCGCGGGCAACGTATTCGGTGCTCGTATAGAAGCTGAGAAATATCGGCGGCTCGCTGGGGACAGCTCGCCCTAACTTTCCGAATATTCTGCGCCGCCCCGTTCGATGCTGAACGCTGAACACGGTCTCGTTCTACGGCTCGCCGGGGACGGCTCGCCCTTTCCGAATATTCCGCGCCACCCTGAACCCTGAACCCTGTCCGCTTGACCTTTCTCCCTGCATCTGGCATTTTTCACGGCATCCAATGACTGCTCCACAGCGATCCGGGATGCTCCCGGCGCTCGCCCGGATGGCACGCAAATTATGAATACTCTCGCGCTCAATCGTCCATGGACGCTTTCGTTCCTTGATCCCGCCGGCGAGTCGCCGCGCACTATTCCGGCACAGGTGCCGGGCAATGTTCTGGGCGACCTCTTCCGGGCGGGCATCATTCCGGATCCCTACTGGGGCAGTAATTCCGTGGCGCTGCGCCCGTATGAATTCGTCGACTGGGAATACCGCACGACATTCGCCGCGCCGTCCCTCCAGCCGCACGAGCGCCTGCAGGTGGTGTTTGAGGGCATCGACACGGTCGCCGAGATTTTTGTGAACGGGGCGCGCCTCGGCCGCTCCGCCAACATGGTGATTCCCCACCGTTTCGATCTGGATGCCAGCCGTCTCAAAGCCGATGGCAATGAGCTGGTCGTCAGGATCCAGAGCTCGGCGAACGCGGCCCGCAACTTCCGCGTGCCGCCCGGCAGCATGGCCACGTGCGACTACAACGTTGAGGGGCTCTTCCTCCGCCGCCCGATGCACACCTACGGCTGGGACATCGCGCCGCGGCTGGTCGGAGCCGGCTTGTGGCGCCAGGCGTATCTCGAAATCGTCAAGCCGGAGCGCTGGACCGATCTCTATTTGACGACCACGTCCGCCACACCCAAGGTCGGCCAGATGATGTTCCGCTGGAGCTTCGCATCCGACCGCAAAACTCTGATGGGCTATGAAGGCCGTCTTACGCTGGAGTGCCGCGGGCGCCAGGTTGAGAAGCGGTTCGCCATCGTCTTCACCAGCGGCGGTTTCTCCTTCGAGGTGCCCCGGCCGCATCTCTGGTTCCCGCGCGGTTCCGGCGAGCCGGATCTTTACACCGTCCGTCTCGACCTGCTCCATGACGGCGAGATTGTCGACACGCGCACCTGGCGGACGGGCATCCGTACGGTCGAACTGCGCCGTTCGGAAGTCCTCGACGCCGAGCGGAAGGGCGAGTTCGTCTTCATCGTCAACGGGCGCAAGGTCTTCATCAAGGGTTCGAACTGGGTGCCGGCCAACGCCATCCACGGCGAAAGCGCGGAACGGGTGCGGAAGAATCTGGATTTGTTCGTCGACCTCGGCTGCAACATGATTCGCAGTTGGGGCGGCAGCGTCTACGAGGACGAGTTGTTTTTTGACTACTGCGATGAGCACGGACTGCTCGTCTGGCAGGATTTCATGTTCGCCTGTGAACTTCTTCCCCAGGACGAGGACTTCCTCGCGCGCGTCCGAGAGGAGGCCGAGGTTATAGTCTGCCGGCTCCGCAATCACCCCTCGCTGGCGGTGTGGAGCGGCGACAACGAGTGTGACGGCGCTTATTTCTATCCGCCGTTCAACAGGTATCCGACATCTTCAAACCGCGTGACACGCGACATCCTGCCGCGCGTGGTGTTCCAGTTCGACCCGAACCGCGACTATCTCCCCAGCTCGCCCTACTTTTCAGATGCTGTGCATCGTCTCCAGGATGTCGACCGAGCCCCCGAACAGCATCTCTGGGGCTTCCGCGACTCCTGGAAAGACCGCTACTACAAGGAGAACCAGGCAATTTTCGCCAGTGAGATCGGCTATCACGGCATGACGAACGTGGAGAGCATCCGGCGCTTCATACCCGAGGCCGAGCTCAACGACCGCCACGGCCCGGCATGGATCTGCCATGCGTCGCAGCCGTTCGGACTCGCCGACGGACCCTACGCCTCCCGGAACGCGCTGATGGAGAACCAGGCGAAGAATTTCTGGGGGCGTGTTGACGAAGACCTCGAAACGTTCATGAAGGGCTCGCAGATCGTCCAGGCCGAGGCGATGAAGTACTTCATCGAGCTCTTCCGCGCCTGCAAGTGGGCCAAGACCGGCATCATCTGGTGGAACGTCATCGACTGCTGGCCGCAGTTCTCGGATGCGGTGGTGGACTACTACTACGTCCGCAAGCTCGCGTACTACTACATCAAGCAGGCGCAGCAGCCGTTGAGCCTGATCGTCAGCGACCCCGCCGACTGGCATTGCCGGCTGACCGCGGTCAACGACCAGACGGCGCCGGCAGCCGGACGGTACCAGGTGACGGACCTCGTCACCGGCGAAACCTTCTCCGAGGGCGAATACGAGGTCGGCGCCGAATCCGCCTGCCAGGTGGCGGCTTTCCGGGTCTGCCGCGGCGAGCACCGCATGCTGCTGGTGGAGTGGGACGACCACGGCAAGTTCTCCTGCAACCACTACCTGCTCGGCTCGCCGCCCTTCAAGCTCGACCAGTACCTCGACTGGCTCGGACGGCTCGACGCGCGCCTCTACCGTGCGATGGGACGGCATGAATGGTAGCCGGGGGGCAGAGCCGGGCACCCCGGACGTGAGCCATTGCCGTGGAGGCCGGGTGATTTTCAGATGCAATTTGGCATAGACCGGATTTCGCGCGTCGACCATATTCTGGAGGGACGCCGCATTGGGTTGATCGTGAATTCGGCCTCGCTTGATTCACGTTATCGTCTGGGGGTTCCGGAGTTCAGTCTCTACGGAGATGCGCTGGCGCCCACGGCCGAGCAATTGGCGCTGATTGACGTACTTGTCTACGATCTTCAGGACGTCGGACTCCGTTCCTACACCTATCATTCGACGTTGTTTAATTCAATGAAGGCCTGCGCGGCCAACCGGATTCCGGTCGTCGTGCTGGACCGGCCGAATCCGCTGGGAGGCGTGGTTGTCGATGGGCTGGTTCCCCAGGCCCGTTTCGCGAGCTTTGTCTCGGCGCTGCCGGTGCCCTACCGGCATGGGTTGACGAGCGGCGAGTTTGCCCGCATGGGGCAGGCGCTAGGGGCGACGACATGCGAGTTGACGGTGGTCGAGTGCCAGGGATGGCGTCGGGAGCGCGACTTCCGTAGATAGGGACGTTCGTGTCCAGACGGGCATCACCGGTGTGGCCATCTGGGCTTCCGGCCAGGCGGGCGTGCACAATGTCTACATCAACGGCGTGACTTCCGGAAACAGGAGCGACGGCGCGCCGCGCGGGCCCGTTCAGGGCTCCGGCAG
>CAYRPP010000146.1:0-5201 GCA_964426115.1 uncultured Lentisphaerales bacterium
GCTTGCGGATGTGGTCGACATCCGACAGGGTCTGGATATGCTTTTCGTCGTAGGCATGCTGCATAGGAAAAATCTACCGCCGCAGGTGTTCGAGCGCCTGGCCGGCGGCGACATGGATCTGCAGGTAGCGCGGGCAGAGGTCGATCGCCAGCGAGCCGTCGATCAGGCTGAAGGCGTCGGCGCGCCCGCCCGACAGCCAGTCGCCCGAGAGAAAATAGAGCGTCAGGCCGCCGTCGGCCTGGCCCTCGCGCGGCAGGCGGACACCGAACAGGGAGCCCGAGACACGCTGCAGCGTCTTGCCGGAGGCGAGCTGGAGGCTCGCGAAACGGCCGACGAGGCGGAAGGCGCACGGCATGGACCGGTCGGGAACGTCCACTGCCAGCATGGCCTCGATCCGCTCCAGCGTGCAGCCGGGTTCCAACACCTCGACGCGGTCGGGGCGGAAACGGACCGTCCAGCCCGCGGCCAGCGGCTCGGCGGGCTGCAGCGGCTCGACCGCGCCATCGGGCGCGCACTGGTAGTAGTAGAGGCCGTCGAGCACCATCTCGCCGCCGCGGGCGAGCGTGCCGGCGCCGAGGTCGCCGTACCGCCGCAGGTGGTAGGCCGGGAAGCCGGACGACGAAGTCCGCGCCTCCGACGGCACAACCCAGCGGGTCACCTGGTCGTGCGGCGCGCGTGTGGCGCACCCGGCGGCCAGCAGAGCCAGGCCGGCCCATCCGCACGCCGTCCGCCGGGCGCGCCACCGGGGCTGGAACCGCGCACGCATGGTCATGGCGTCGCCGGCGTCGTGCGGGTCACCTTGATGATCGTGACCGGCTGCAGGGGCACGTTCTGATGCGGGCCGCGGTTGCCGGACGGCACCTGGACGATCTTGTCCACCACGTCCATTCCCGCCGTCACCTTGCCGAAAACGGCGTAGCCGTAACCCTGGGACGACTTGTCGCGGAAGTTGAGGGAACCGTTGTCGACGGTATTGATGAAGAACTGGCTGGTGGCGCTGTCGACCACCGCCGTGCGCGCCATGGCCAGCGTGCCGCGCGTGTTCTTCAGTTCGTTGTCGGCCTCGTTCTTGATCGGTTTCCTGGTTGGTTTCTGCACCATGGCTTCCGTGAACCCGCCGCCCTGGATCATGAAGTTGGGGATCACGCGGTGGAAGACCGTGCCGTCGTAGAAGCTGCCGTCTACGTAAGCGAGGAAGTTCGAGACCGAGAGCGGCGCCTTGTCGGCGTAGAGCTCGATGGTGATCTCGCCCAGCGAGGTGGTCATTTGGACGGTCGGGTTGGCGGTGGCGGGCATGGCGGGTTTATCCTCGGGTTGGGTTGCGGTGGCTCCGGCGGGCGGGGCCGCATCCGCGGCCAGCAGCACACCGGAAAAAAGGGCACCAAGAACGGCGGCAAACGCACACTTCATGACGGACTTCCTTTCATTCGGATCGACAGACACGGGACCATGGCAGGGGTTGGCGCGGGGCTAGCGGGCCCGGCGGCGCGCCGGCGGCTTGCGGGAGGCGCCCCCGACCGGATCGGGGAAGAAATCGGGTTTGGCCGGCAGCGCGGCCACTGACGCGGCGACGACCTTGACCGATCCGTCGACATCCGCGAGGCTCAGCGTCTCGACCGCGCTGTGCATGTAGCGCAGCGGCACGCTCACCAGCGCCACCGCGGCCCCGCCGCGGACCGTCCGCATGGTCCAGGCATTGGTGCCGGCGCCGCGCGCGCGCACCTGGCGCTGCAGCGCGACCTTCTCCCGGGCGGCCGCGGACTCGACGAGCTGCTGCAGCTTGAAATTGTAGGTCGGGCCGAAGCAGAGGATCG
Organism: uncultured Lentisphaerales bacterium; assembly: GCA_964426115.1. Taxonomy (GTDB): domain Bacteria; phylum Verrucomicrobiota; class Kiritimatiellia; order RFP12; family JAAYLN01; genus JAAYLN01. The sequence goes on from CAYRPP010000146.1 coordinate 1,815, forward strand.
GCCCCTTGCCGAGCTGGACGTCGCCGACGAGCTTCTTGTCGTTGCCGGGATAGTCCGAGGCGAAGCCGACGTCGACGCAGATGCCCACGTGGGGGTTGACCTCGTAGGAGGCCGTCGTGCCGCCCACCAGCCCGAGCTCCTCCTGCACCGTGAGCACGAGGTGCAGCGCGACCTTGAGCGGCTTCCGGGCCAGCGCACGGAAGGCTTCGGCGACGACGAAGGAGCCGATGCGGTTATCGAAGCCGCGGCAGGCGACGCGGTCACCGGCGAGCGGCCGCCAACCGGCATCCACGACCGCCGGGCTGCCGAGGTCGACCAGCTTGAGCGCCTCCTCGCGCGACGAGGCGCCAATGTCCACGGCGATGTCCGTCAAGTCCGTCGGGGCGACTTTTTCGCGTTCGGCCGGCTTCATCAGGTGGGGCGGCCGCACGCCGAAGACGCCGTAGACCGGTCCCTGGCGCCCCTGGATGACGATGCGTTCGCCGGCCAGCAGCGGGATGGTCAGCCCGCCGACCGCGCACATGTAGAGGAAGCCGGTGTCGTCGATGTACTGGACCATGAAGCCGATCTCGTCGCAATGGCCCTCGATCATCACGCGCGTCGGCGCGCCGGGGTTGAGAACGGCATGCAGGTTGCCGTGCAGGTCGAAGGAGAGCTGGTCGGCGAAGGGTTTCAGGTAGTCGGCGGCGAGGCGCATGCCGTCCGCTTCCCATCCCGAGGGCGTCGGCAGCGCCATGAGGCGCTTGAGGAATTCCAGTGACTTCGTTTCCATGGGCTGGGAGTGTAGCAAACTTCACCCGCTCTTCCAAGCGGAGAGCAAGTCAAGCGGGTCGGGCCGGACAGGATGCTGAAACAGCCTAACAGGCTAGAAGTGCCGTCGCTGAGAAGACGCGGCATTTATCATTACTTAGCGGAAAATCAACCTTGTCCCGGCGGCGGGAAGGACAAGCGGGCCGATTCCCGGCTTGAAGGGCCTGCGGGGCACACCGAAGGCATCGTTGTAAACGAGCGGGGCCGCAAGGTCGAATGTCGCGTCGGTCGCCTGGTTGATGTTGCCCATCACGCGGTACAGGGGCTTGGCCGCGTCGAGTTCTTGGCTGATAGCGCTGGTAATTGCTAAACTTGCCTCATGAATATGGATTTGCCCTGGGCTTACGACAGCGAATCTGCTGCAACCTTCTCAGGAATCCGTCCAGGATGTCGTTCTGCGATATGAGATCGACCACGTCGAGATGCGACGCATGGACATCCAGTATGCGTCACACCCGGTATCTTCCGTTGCGCATGATGCTGGCGACGTCCGCGACCGCGCGCTCATGGGCCGGCCTGCTGCTGGCGTGCTCGGCCATGGCCGCGCTGGCGATCGGATGTCATGCGGCAGGAATCCGTCTCTGCCTGTTCCGGCGGCTGACGGGAGTTCCGTGTCCCACATGCGGTGCCACCCGCGCCGCCTTGCACCTGCTGCATGGCGCCCCGCGCGCCGCCTGGGAAACCAACCCGCTGGCCAGCGTGCTGCTGGCGGGCGCCGCCCTCTACGCCCTCGCTGCGTCCGTCAGCCTGCTCCTGACCCGCCGTCTGCCGGTGCCGCACGCCTCGCCGCGCTTCTGGCTCTGGACGGCCGCAATCCTGTTGGCGCTGCTGCTGCTGAACTGGGGCAACCTGATCGCACGGGGAGGCTAAGCCGCCACAGCCGCCGTTGCCGCCGGCCTAGTAGGCTTTCAATAGTCAGAATCCGAAGGCGTGGGAGCGTCGAGAGCGAGGCGGTCGCTGGCAACCAAGAAAGATCGAACCGACTGCCAACATAGGCATTACGCTTGTGCTGTTGCGGCGCCTCACAATAGAACAGGAAATGAAGAAGGAAGCCCTACACGATCCCGGGGCGCCATGGCAAACTACGGTGCCAGCCACCCCGTCAGCCAGTCGGTCCGCAGTTCGGCCACGCGGTAGTCGAATTCCATCCAGTCCGGCACCGCCTCCTCGAAGAGACGCGACACCGTTCCAGCATTCAGTGCGCCGGGGACCGGCTGCCCGGTCTCCTTGAGCCGCGCGATCTCCGGCGCGAGGACGCGCCGAGCAAACTCGGGATCGCCATGGAACTCGTCGCGCCACTGCGTCTCGTGACAGGCCGCCCGTGCGCGAAAGCGGCCCCAGGCCTTGACCACGAGCCGCCGCCGGATTTCCGCCAGTTGGGCTCCGAAGTTGTCGAAAACCAGGCGGCCGAAGGTGGCCAAGTCGTGCACCTGGCCCGAGCCCCAGGTAAAGGCACCGGACCGCGAGTTGATGATCACGCCGAGCACCCATTCCTCTCCGTCGCCGGGCAACTGGTCGTAGAGCGCCTCCCAGGGGATCGACACATAGACGCCGAAGCCTTGCGGGACGCGGGCCACCTCGTACTTCAGGTAGTCGGCCAGCGGCCGGAATCCCCGGTGCGGCGACATCCAGTCGATGCACTTGACCGCCGGCTCCTTTACGGATCCGGCGACCGAGGCCGTGCACGGTTGACGCGGCGACCAGTTGCGCGCAGGCCGGTCCCGGTCGCGGCGGCGCCTGTTGCGCGGCCGTCGTCAAGGCTTCGACATGCGCGCCGCAAAAATCGAAGTCTCCCAGACCGAGGATGCGCGCGATCATTTCGAGACGGAAGGCGTTCAGGTCGACGCGGCGCGCGTCGACCTGAACAAGCCATTGCAGGGCGGCCTTGCCGCGGTAGACGCGCAGGGTCTCACCCGAGGCGATGGCCTCGCGCGCCAGGCGCTGGAGCTGTGTCGCGTAGCGGATGTCGTCGATCGCCTCGCGGAACGCCTCGTAATGGATCGTGTCGATGTGGCCATCCTCGGATGGATAGACGAGGTTGAAACTGCGGAAGTTGTGACGGGTGTTGCCGAAGTCGTTCCACTGGGAGGGATTGACGGCCCAGTTGTTGGTGCCGTCCATGTCGGCCAGGTAGAGATCCAGGCCGTGCCGGCGCCGGATGAAATCGGGATTCTCGGGTCCGAAGTGCGGCGCGCCGTAGGCCAGGATCGGCACGCCGAGCGCATGCCAGGCCCGCGCCTGCTCGCGGCCGTAGCTGCCGCCGTAGTTGACCATGTCCTCGTTGAAGCCGGCGTGCGCGAGATGCCGCGCGTTGGCGGTGCTGTATACCTTGAGCCCATGGTCCGCCAGTTGCTTCCAGACCGCGCGCTGGGCTCGGAGGACGGGCATCGACGGCTCGTCCCGGCCGACGCAGTAGACGGTGACCTCCCCGCCCAGGACCTCGCGGAGGGCCGCCAGGCCGTCCTGCACCGTCTTCCAGCGACTCGTCGTGCAGGAGCAGATCCGGCACCAGCATGCGTTCTCCGGCATCGGCGAAGTAGCTGCACCAGCCGCAGCCGCTCTGCGCCCAGACCTTGA
>CAYRPP010000147.1:0-5145 GCA_964426115.1 uncultured Lentisphaerales bacterium
GGGCATGCTCGTTCTTGATCAACAGGCCGGTGGCGAAGTTGAACTGCGTCTCCGCCTCATCCGCGCCCAGGAGCGGATGCGCGAGCAGCAGGACGAGCAGCAGGGAGGCCGTCAAAAGTTTCATGGCGGGAATCCTAGATTCAGGGTACTTGCCGGCGCGCGCAAATACCCAGGCAGCGGGTGTTGTCGGCGGGGTGTGCATTTCCAGAATTGTAGCGCATAAACCGTGCCGGAAAAAGACAGTTGGATAGGGTGGACATTCGCCTCGGGCTATGCAAAACTTATGGATCTGGACGGCCTGCCGCGCATCCAGGCGCTCCGTGTGGACATCGGCGCGTACGAATGCGTGCCGCCCGGCGGCACGTTGCTTTTGGTAAGGTGAGGTGAAAATCTTGAAAACGACAACACTCCTGCTGATTACGTTCGCGGGCGCGGCGCTGGTCAATGCGGCTGACACGGGCAAGACCCTCTACCGCGAAGGCTTTGACCATTACGGGGATGCCTGCGGGATCTTCTCGGAGGCCTGCTCGATCGAGGAGCTCCCGCCAAGTCTGAAGCAGCTCCGTTTCAACCCGGAAAAGCCGGGCACGGTCTTCACGAAGAACCGCCAGATCCCGGAGGCGGAGTGCCGGAACTTCGACTTCGCGTTCCGCTTCATGTTCCCCGACAAGGATGGCAAGCGCGCTTTGGAGGCCGAGCTGTTCACCATGGTCGACGGCAAGTCGCTGCAGCGTTATGGCATCGTCATCGAGGAGGACCGGTACGCGATCAACCCCGCCCCTGGCGCGCAGCTTCTGGAGAAAATTGAGTCAAAAGCAAACGAGGCGATTCTGCCGGCCTTTCCCCCGGGGCAATGGCGCGAAGCGCTGGTTACGGTGCGCGGCAACACGATCAGCCTCTTCATCTGCGACAAGGTGGGCCGCCGCAAGATGGCTTCCGCCGAGTACAACGGCGCGCCGCTGACCGCTTTCAACTTTCGCTCCGCGACACCGTTCTGCCTGGACGACATTGTCCTGAGGCAGTACGAGAATCAGAAGCTGCCGGAGTTCCGCGTGGCGGACGGCGTGTCGACCGCGACGCACAACGCGGAGTACGCGATCGACGTTCCGGCCAAGCCCGCGGCGCTTTCCGCCGAGATCCGCCTCGGCAGCTATCCCGGCCAGATGAAGATCCGGCTGGAGGCGGATGCGGGAGAACAGCGGACGATCAGCGCGCGGACTTTCCCGCTGAAGCAGAAGCGGACGGTGAAAAAAGATGTTGCGGAGCTGGTGGACGGCAAGCTCGTGACAACGGCGAAATACGCCGACGAGGAGGTGCTGCTGCCCGATGCCGGTTTGGCCTTGAGCTGTCCGCCGCCAAACAAGGGCGAAAAGGGATGGGACCTTCGCTGGCATGCGCGTCCCCTGCTGCAGTTCCGCTATGCAGCGCCGGAAGCCGCCACGATAATCGCGAACTGGGAACGCCTGCCCGCCGCCTCGGAGCGTTTTGTCCAGGTGGAGGTGCGTCCCGCCGCCACCGGCGCGGAATTCTGGATCGACGGCAAGTACGGTACGACGCTCAACCTGACCTCGGCGCTGAAGCGCGTGGTCTTTGTCCTGCCTGCCGGCGGCGCAATTCGGAATCCGCGCATCGCCACTCCCGACGACGCGCGGTTCCTGGCCCTCGACATTGCCAAGACGGCGCGTCCGGGAGCGATGCGCAACGCCCGGATCAAGGGCGCGCCCGGTAGCACCCTCATCGACAAGATACCCTTCCGCATGGTCGACGGCGCCGAAAGCGCCGACACCGGCGTCTGCGAGGAGAATTTCGGCAGCTACTACCTCGAATGCGACGGCTATCTCCAGCGCTCGGCCTTCGAGGGCAACCTGCACAGCATCCTCTTCGCCGTGCCCGTCGCCCAGTACATCCGCGCCTGGGCGCTCTGCGCCGTGGAGGAGAACCCCGAGAAGGAGACGGAGATCACCGCCCGCCTGACCCGGTTCCTTTACAGCGGCCAGGGACCGGCCTACGCCGACACCACGCTGACGCTTCCCCGCGGCGGGAACCCGGCCGACGAGCGCATCAAGCCCGTCGGCAAAGTCGAACTTGACGGAAAAAGCCTGCCGCTCTATCTCGTCCGCTTCGACATGGACGTGGGTGCCATCCAGGATCTGATCTTCCAGACCGACGGCGAGCGGCTCGACTTCGAGTTCGTCGGCAAGCTGCACGACGGCGACAACTTCTACATGGACATGCGGCGCAAGCCGTCCCTGACAAAGAAGAGCGGCGTGCATATTTTCGGCGCCACGCTGGAACGCGCCCCGTTCTCGTTCGGCGTGCTGCCCGCCCGGGAATTCAGCGCCTACGATCCCTCCATGCGCGCGACCTCGCAAGCCTCCATCACGGCGGAAAGGCCGGGAAGCTGCACGCTCGAGTGGCGCGTGCGCGACATGGACGGTAACGAGCTCGAGAAGGGGTCACGGAGCTTCAAGTTCTCGAAGGCCGACGAGAAGGCCGTTCATCAGGTGGCATATGGCCAGAAACAGTTCGGCTGGTACGGCGTGTCATTCAAGCTGGCCGACGATGAGGGCGGCGAGATCCGGCATGACGCCGCCTTCGCGCTGGTCGACGCTGACAAGCGCAAGGCCGGTTACGAATCGCCCTATTTCATCTGGAACTACGGCCTCACGGAGGTCGGCGACATCCTCAAGACACTGGGGGTCCGGCGCACCCTGCTGGGCAAGCGTTCCGAAGCCGATGTGGCCGATTACACTCTGACGCTGGGACAGTATCCGTATCTGCATCCGAAAGGGAAGACAGAGGCAGAGGTTTTGGCCGAGGTCGAGCCCAGGATCAAGGAACTGCGCGCCAAATATCCGCACTGCAACCAGGCGATTATCTTCCACGAGAGCGGCGGCGGGCCCTATCCCGTCGAGATCTTCGGGGAGAAGACCGTGCTCACCGACGAGGATATTGCCCGTGATCGGGAGATGACCGCGCGGGCGACCTTGCTGGCGAAGGCGTGGCGGAAGCTGGCGCCGGACGTCACGCTCTCAGTCGGCAATTCCGGGACTTCGATCAGGCTGCTGGCGCGGCTGTTCCGCCAGAAATACCCGCGCGAACTGATCGATTTCACCGGCGACGAAGGTTCCGGAGGATCCGTCCCGTCCGAAAGGGCCGTTTCCGGGGCCTTCTGGAGCTTGCGCGAACTGGCGCGCATTTATGGATATGAGGGCGTCGAACCCACCGCCTGCTACGAGTGGAGCACGCGGCGCATCCGCCAGAACGGGCCGCGCAAGAATGCCGAGTACCGCATCCGCGACGCACTGGTGGCGCTCGCCTGGAATTCGCGCCTGGTTCCCTTGACGACGGTGTGCGAGTCCCCCTCGGCCTACTTCAACACGGTCTGGGCCGAGGCTGCGCTGACGCGTCCGCCACTGCTCTATCCGCTCCCCGTGTTCCCTGCCATCGCCACCCTGACGCAGGTGCTGGACGGCGCGAAGTTCGCCCGCCTGATTCCCACCGGCAGCGCCACCGTGTATGCGCTGGAGTTTGTCCGCGGCCGGGAATTCATTTATGTGCTCTGGACGGCACGGGGCGAACTCGACGCCAAGCTCTCCTTCGCCCAGGAGGCGCGGGTCGCTGTCCATGGCTTCTACGGAGCGCAATCGGAGGCCCGGGCGCCGGCCGGCAGCCTGACCCTGCCGGTCTCCGAAGCGCCTTGCTACCTCACCGGGACCGTGCCGCTGCGCGCGGTGGACGGCACGGGCAGGCGCACCTTCGCTCGCGAGCGCGTCCCCGCGCAAACGACGGTTGCCGGCGCCGCCGCAAGCCTCGACAACTGGGGACTCGCAGAAGGCCCCGACCGCCGCCTGGACAACGAGAGTCTGGTACCCGAAATCCTGGGCGGACGCCGTCCCGGCAAATTCATCCTGCAGAGCGTCAAGGACGAAGAGAAGGGCGATTGTCTCGAACTCGTCCATGCGTCGGCCGGAACCTGTCCGCCGATGATGTCCGAGTATGTGATGGTCACGAATGCCCGCCCGACCGTCATCGCCGGAACGTTCTCGACCATCGGGCTCTGGGTCAGGGGCAACTCCTCCTGGGGCAAGATCCACTGGGAAATCAGGGACGCCGAGGGCGAGACCTGGATCTCGGCCGGCACCGCCGGCTACGGCTGCCACGTGTACGACTGGGCGGATCTGGCGGGTATCAATTTCGACGGCTGGCATCTGCTCCAGTTCCCCATCACAAAGGGGTCGCCCATAAAGGTGGCCAGTCCCGGCCACAACGAGTTGCAGTGGCAGCATGACGGGCGCGGCAACCACCGGATCGACTTCCCGGTCAGCTTCACGGGGTTCGGCGTCGCCGTGCCGGGACAGGCGCTCAACATCAAGGAGATGGAACCCGTTAAGCAGAACCTCCGTTTTGGCGATGTAATTATATACTGAGAATAACCCCCGGGTCAGGTTGTTGCATGGGGCGCCAGGGGGTGCTCCCGGTCGCGAAGCGGCAGGGCGACCCCGCGCCGGCCCAGCGAGGACGCATAGATGCCGTAGATCATTTCGAGCACGCGCAGGTTGGCGCAGCGACCGGGGGGTTTTGCAAGTGCCTCCCTTTACACGAATGGGCGCGGTATGTTAAGAAGGCGGGCATGCACACCTCCCTATTCGAAGCCCTGATGCTGGCCTGCTTCTCCGTCTCCTGGTTCTTCTCGATCGCGCGTTCGCTGCGGTCGCGTTCCACAGGCGGCAAGAGCATCTGGTTCCTGTGGATCATCTTCACCGGCTATTGCGCCGGGTGCGTGCACAAGGTGCTGAATAACCGCGACTGGGTGCTCTTCCTCTACGTCTTCAACAACACGATGGTGTTCGCCGACATTCTGCTCTACTTCCGCAACCGGCTCTTCGAGCGCCGGGCGTGCGCGGCCGCGGGAGCAAACGCCGACGGTTGAGGCGGGCGCGCGTGTCTACCCTGTCTCCCCCCGGCGTAATCGGCTACACAGGGGGGCGCGCGGAGGGCGCATGGAGGAGCGGGCGGCAGTTGCAGGCAGACGCGTCACGCTGTACACGCCCTTGCCCCGTTTAACCGGGCCTGAAGGCCCTCGCATACTTCCGGCTGAAGGGAGTGTTGATTTATTGGCAGTCCTTGAATCTGGAACTCAGG
>CAYRPP010000148.1:0-5120 GCA_964426115.1 uncultured Lentisphaerales bacterium
GCTCGTCCTGGCGCATGCAGCCGTGGTCGACAAAGACGCAGGTGAGCTGGCGGCCGACGGCCCGGTGCAGCAGCACGGCGCATACCGAGGAGTCGACCCCGCCCGACATCGCCAGCAGCACCTTGCGGTCGCCGATGCGCGCGCGGAGGTCGACGATGGTCTCGTCTATGAACCGCTGGGTGGTCCAGTCCTGCCGCAGGCCGCAACGGTCTACCAGGAATGCCTTGAGGTTCGCGGGCGCGCAATCCGTATCGAGGAGGTCGAGCACGGGAACCCCGAGCGCGGCGGGATCGCATGCGGCGGAGCGTCCGATGGTGCGCGCGCCGGCGGCCTGGCCGCGCTGAAGGATCAGGGCGCGGGGATTCAGCTTGCGGATGCGGTCGATCCCCGCGGTGCAGGGCAGAACCTCGCAGTAGATGTTGAGCTGCCGGACCGCCTTGGCGGCCATCTGGGCGTTGATCGCCCCAAAATCTAGGATGACGACGGTGTCGTGCTTGGCCATATGGATCTCTCTTCCTGTTCCGGCCATGGCAAGCGCCTCCGCGGACAACCTGCCGGGCGGGCCGCATTATAGCGGCTGACCTCCCGGTGCAACAAGTATGCAGTTGCAGTATGCAGTTGCAGTTGCGTATTCGTAGCGTATTCGGCGATAGCCCGGCGGGTCCGCGGACGGGTCCGCAGGCACTTCTCCATGTGGACTTGCCGGGCAGGGTTCGTCTATAATGCGCGCATACCGGTGGCTTGCCGTGGTAGGCGTCCGGGAGACGGGTTATTCTCGATGGGAGCCATTTGATGGGACGGAACATAACCGAGAAGCTGCTGCATGCGCATCTGATTTCGGGCGAGCCACGCCCCGGGCGGGAGGTCGCCATACACATCGACCAGTGCCTGACGCAGGACGCCACGGGCACCATGGCCTACCTGCAGTTCGAGAGCATGGGCCTCGACCGCATCAAGGCCGAACTGGCGGTCAGCTACGTCGACCACAACACGATCCAGGTCGGTTTCGAGAATGCCGACGACCACGCCTACCTGCGCACGGCGGCGCGTCGCTTCGGCGCCATCTTCTCCAAGCCCGGCAACGGCATCTGCCACCAGCTGCACCTCGAACGGTTCGGCCTGCCGGGCAAGACCCTGCTGGGCAGCGACTCGCACACGCCGACGGGCGGCGGCATCGGCATGCTGGCGATGGGCGCCGGGGGCCTCGACGTGGCGGTGGCGATGGGCGGCGGCCCCTTCTACCTGAACTGGCCCAGGGTGCGGCTGATACGCCTGGCGGGGACGCTGCCGCGCGGGGTTTCCGCCAAGGACGTGATCCTGACGGTGCTCGCGCGCTACGGCACCAAGGGCAACGTCGGCTGGGTTCTTGAATACGGCGGCCCCGGGGTGGCGACGCTGGATGTCCCCGCACGCGCGACGATCACCAACATGGGCACCGAGCTGGGCGTGACCACCTCCGTCTTTCCCAGCGACCGCGTGACGCGGGGCTTTCTCAAGGCGCAGGGGCGCGAGGCCGGTTGGGTGGCGCTGAAGGCCGATCCTTCGGCGGCCTACGACGATGTGCTCGATCTCGATCTCGCGTCGGTCGAGCCGATGGCCGCCTGTCCCCACTCGCCCGGCAACGTGGCCACAGTCGCCTCGCTGGCCGGGCGCAAGGTCAACCAGGTGCTGATCGGCTCGTGCACCAACTCCTCGTACCGCGACCTCAAGACGGCGGCGCTGCTGCTGCGCGGCCGGCGGGTGCATCCCGACGTCTCGGCCGGGGTCGCGCCGGGGTCGCGACAGGTGGTGCAGATGCTGGCGCGCGAGGGGCTGATAGAGCCGTTCATCAGCGCCGGGGTGCGCCTGCTGGAGAACGCCTGCGGTTTCTGCATCGGCAACAGCGCTTCGCCCGAGAGTGGCGGGGTAAGTTTGCGCACGAGCAACCGCAACTTCGAGGGTCGCAGCGGCACGGCCGACGCGCAGGTCTACCTGGTGAGCCCGGAGACGGCGGTGGCCGCCGCGCTGGGAGGCGCGATCACCGATCCGCGCACGCTCGACACGCCCGTGGAAGTCAGCCGTCCCGCGCGGTTCCAGGTCGACGACAGCCTCTTCCTGTACCGCGACACGTCTGGGAAAGGTGTGCCGGATGCCGATATCCGGCGCGGGCCGAACATCGGGCGCCCGCCCGTGGGCCAGCCGCTGCCTGCCGCGCTGGACGGCGTGGTCGCGATCAAGGTGGGCGACAAGATCACGACCGACCACATCATGCCGGCCGGCGCGCGGCTCAAGTACCGCTCCAACATTCCGCAGTACGCCCGCTTCGTCTTCGAGGGGGTCGATCCGGAATTCCACAAGCGCGCGACGGCCCACCGCGACGCCGGACTCCATAACATCATCGTGGCCGGCGAGAGCTACGGCCAGGGATCGAGCCGCGAGCACGCGGCAATGTGCCCGATGTTCCTGGGGGTGCGGCTGGTGCTCGCCAAAGGGTTCGAGCGCATCCATGAGGCCAACCTGATCAACTTCGGTATCCTGCCGTGCCGGTTCGCGGAGGCGTCCGACTACGACCGCCTCCAGCCCGGCGACCGTCTCGTCTGCGACGCGTTGCACGCGCTGCTCGGCGGGCGCGGCGAGTTGGTCAACACGACGCAGGGCTACCGCTTCGCGGTGACGACCTGCCTGACGGAGCGCCAGCGGCGCATCCTGCTGGCCGGCGGCCTGCTGCGCTTCGTGGCCGCCGCGCCGGCGGCCGGGGAGGGCACCTGAACATGCGCGTGATCGGCGTTATACCCGCGCGCTGGGGATCCACCCGTTTTCCCGGAAAGAGCCTGCACCCGATCCTCGGCAAGCCGCTGGTCTGCCGGGTGGTCGAGGCCGTCCGCCGTGCGCAGCGGCTCGACGAGCTGATCGTCGCCACGGACGACGAACGCATCGCGGCGGCCGTGCGCCCCTGCGGCGTACGGGTGGCGATGACCTCGCCCGACCATCCGTCGGGGACGGACCGCGTCGCCGAGGCCGCGCAGGCCGAAGCCGAGGACGTGGTCATCAACATCCAGGGCGACGAGCCGTTGATTCCGCCGGCTTTGATCGATGCGCTGGCGGAGAAGATGGCCGCCGAGCCGCGCTGGGAGATGGCCACGGCGGCATGTCCGATCTGTGACGCCGCCGAGCTGGCCGCCCCCAGCGTGGTGAAGGTGGTGCTGGACCGCGACAGCGCGGCGATCTATTTCTCGCGTCTGCCGATCCCATTCCGCCGCGACGGATCGCCCGATCTGGCGTCGGGGCTCTATTGGCGACATCTGGGAATCTACGCCTACCGCGGATCATTCCTGAACCGTCTGGTCCGGGAGCCGCCTTGCGCGCTCGAACGCGCCGAAATGCTCGAACAGCTCCGCGCGCTCCATCTTGGCGCGCGGATTGCTGTCATTCGGACCGAACCGCTCGGGGTTGGAGTGGACACGCCCGCGGATGTCGGGTATCTTGAAGCTGAACTGCGGCGGCGCGGCATGACATGACAGCGGTACGGAGGATCGAAACAGCGAAAAGCGCTACAGGCGCAGGCAACCGAAGCATGGCACGGGAACCGACAGCGGGCGTTACGGTAGGTGGCTGCACCTTTGGTGTGCGGCACCCGCTGGTTTTCATTGCCGGACCGTGCGTCATCGAGTCGCGCCGCGGCTGCGTCGCCCTGGCGCGCCGCCTGGTGGAGTTGGCGGCCCGCCTGAGGGTGCCGTATGTCTTCAAGGCCTCATTCGACAAGGCCAACCGCACCTCCGTGGACGCCTTCCGGGGCCCCGGGCTGGAGCGGGGCTTGGAGGTGCTGCGCGAGGTTCGCGAGCGGTTCGGCGTGCCGGTGCTGACGGACATCCACGAGTGCCACCAGGCCGAGGCCGTCGCGGCGGTGGCAGACGTGCTGCAGATACCGGCTTTCCTCTGCCGCCAGACCGACCTGCTGCTGGCAGCCGGGCGGACGGGCAGGGCGGTCAATGTCAAGAAGGCGCAGTTCCTGGCGCCCGAGGACATGGAGCACGCGGTCCGGAAGATCGAGTCGACCGGCAACCGCCGCATCCTGCTGACCGAGCGCGGCAGCTCCTTTGGCTACCACAACCTGGTGGCGGACATGCGCAGCCTGCTGGTCATGCGCGGAACCGGGTATCCCGTGATCTTCGACGCGACCCACAGCGTGCAGCGTCCCGGCGGCGCCGGCGGGCGCAGCGGCGGCGACGGGCGCTGGGCGCCCGCCCTGGCGCGCGCGGCGGTCGCGACGGGCTGCGACGGTGTCTTCATCGAGACGCACCTGCATCCCGAGGCGGCCTTGTCGGACAAGGACAACGCGATACCCTTCAGTCAGGTGGAGCGGCTCTGGCGGAAACTCATGGAGATCCATTCGCTTGTGCAACCGTGACATCTTCCTGGCCGCCGCGGTCGCCGCGGCCATGGTGCTGCTGCCGGCGGGCCGCGCCGCCGGCGCCCCGGCCTCGGGCGCGGCGCCCGCCGCGACGAACGCCGTCCTGACGGAGGCCGAGCGCGAGCGGGCGCTGGTCGAGGCCTGGCGCCAGGCCGCCGATCCGCGGGCGATGCCGGTCGAGAACATGACCCTGCCGGTCGCGCACCACCCCAACGGGCGGGTGCGGGCGCTGCTGCGGGCGGGCCGCGCCCTGATTCCCGCGCAAGACTCGGGGTATGTGCGGGCGCAGGATGTGGTCATCGAGCTCTTCAGCGAGGCGGGCCTGCTGGAGGGCGTCCTGGTGGCCGAGAACTGCTTCTTCGACCGCGCGACCTCGGCCGGCTACAGCGAGGGCAAGGTGCGGCTGGAGCAGCGGGGAGTCCGCATCCGGGGCGCCAACATGGTATGGAACCTGGAGTCGAACAGCGCCAAGATCCTCTCGGAGCCCGAGGTGCGGTTCGACCGGTTCGTGAAAGGCATAGGAGACTTGTTCAGATGAAGACGTGGATGCTGCTGCTGCTGATGCTGCTTGCGACGGTCCTGGGCGCCGTCGCCGCCCCTGCCGCGCGCAAGGGGGGCCGCAAGAGCGGCGAGACCGTGATCACCGCCAGCCGCATGGAGTACGACTACACGGAGTCGGCCGTGCTCTTCGAGGAGAACGTGAAGGTGGTCGATCCCGAGTTCACGATGA
>CAYRPP010000149.1:0-5118 GCA_964426115.1 uncultured Lentisphaerales bacterium
CCCCCGCCTTCCTCGACACGGAATACCCCCCCGCCCGTGCCGGACAGGCCGCCTTCCATGTCATCCCCGTGCCGATGGAGCTCAGTGTCTCCTACGGTCGCGGCACGTCCCGCGGCCCTCAGGCCATTTTGAAGGCCTCGGGCCAGCTCGAGGCCCACGACCGCGGCGTCGCCCCGGGCGCGCGCGGCATCCACACGCAGCCAGCGGTGCGGCTGCCGAAGCGCGCCGACGCGGCGGCCTGGGTCGATGCCATCGAGGCGCGGGTCGCCCGGGCGCTGGCGGCCGGCGCGCGGCCGCTCGTGCTTGGCGGCGAGCATACCGTGACGCTGGGCGCCGCCCGCGCCTTCGCGGCCGCCGACGCCCGGCTGGGCTTCCTGCACTTCGACGCCCACGCCGACCTGCGCGACACCTACGAGGAGAATCGCCTGAGCCATGCCTGCGTCATGCGCCGCGTGGCCGAGCTCGGTTTTCCGGTGGCCCAGTTCGGGACACGCGCCTATAGTTTGGAGGAGGCCGGCTACCGCCGGACGCACCGCCTCGCAGCCTTCGATGCCGACGCCCTGCAGGGCGCGCTGCCGCGGCGGCTGCTGCCGCCCGGCTTCCCGCGCGACGTCTACATCACCTTCGACGTCGACGGGCTCGACCCTTCGCAGATGCCAGCCACGGGCACGCCGGTGGCGGGAGGGCTCTTCTGGCACCAGGCGATGCGCCTGCTCGACCGCGTCACACGCGAACGCCACGTCGCGGGGGCCGATGTGGTCGAGCTGGCCCCGGCGCCCGGACTGCACTTCGCCACCTTCACCGCCGCGCAGCTCGCACACCGACTCCTGGCTCTGATGACTCCATGAACACGGCCTTTCACGAGCATTTCATGCGGCTGGCGCTGCGCGAAGCCGACCAGGCCGCGGCGGCGGGCGAGGTGCCGACCGGCTGCGTGATCATCGCCGACCCCCGCGAGGAACCCGCCTGCCTGGCGGCCGTGAAGATTCTGGGACGCGCCCGCAACCAGACCGAGATGCTGAAGGATCCCACGGCGCATGCCGAGATGATCGCCATCACCCAGGCGGCCGCGGCCCTCGGCGACTTCCGCCTGACGAATACGATCCTTTACGTCACCAAGGAGCCATGCGCCATGTGCGCCGGGGCCATCGTCCTGGCGCGCATACCGACGGTGGTCTACGGCACAGTCGATCCGCAGCGCGGCGGAAACTCGCGCTTCGGCATTTTGAATAATCCCGCGCTGATCCACCGCGCCACTGTGATCGAGGGCATCTTGGCCGACACCTGCCTCGAACGCCTCCAGGCCTTCTTCCGTCAGCGCCGCAGCGAGGCGTGAAACGTGAAGACGTGAAGACGTGAGGCGTGAAGACCTGTGGGTAGCGGGGAATGAGACGCAGGAAAGAAGAGGACCTGTCCCAGACCATGAACTGTGATCCGGGCTGGCCGTCCGGGGTGCTTGTCCTGCGTAGCCTTTGGTGAATCAGAATCCGGCCGCACCCTAGCTTCTGCGCCCCAGCGCGTGGCTCGCCGGGGACGGCGTGCCCTACCCCGACCTCACTTCGTGTGAGCCCCCCGCGGGGTTCCCCGGCTCTCGCGGCTTCCGCGGTGTCCCGCGGAATTACCGGTCAACCCCGATCGACCCCGGTCAACCCCAGTCGACGACTTTCACGCATCACGTATTTCACGCATCACGTCTTCACATTTCTCGCTTTTTACTGCCCACAGCCACGGACGCGCCGATCAGGCTGGAGGCGGCGAGCAGGAGCACCTTGCGGCTGCCGCTGATGTTTCCAGGAGACGTAAAGGCAAAGAGGATGATCAGGTTCAGCGTCGAGAGCAACGGCGTCGCCGCGGCCATCAGGCCCAGCGTGACGCCGGAGACGCGGTGCAGGGCGAGCTCCCAGAGCAGGTAGCCTCCGGCCCAGGGGCCCAGCGCGATGAACAGCACGCCCATCCACGCGACGCCGTCCATCGTCTGCCACTCGCCACGCCATACGCATACTCCAAGAGCGGCAACGCCTACCAGGAGAAAGCCCAACGGTCCGGCCGCGTAATTCCTGGCCCAGTGCCGCCAGCGTGACACCAGCGCGCAATAGAGCGCCCATGCAACAGCCGCCAAGGCGCCCAGCGCATAGGGCCACGGGTTTGAGGCCTCCCCTGGCGACGAACGCCCGGGAGGGTTGGACAGCACCACACCGGCAAGCGAGAGCCCCATGGCGACGATCAGCCGGCCCCGCAACCGCTCCCCGGGCACCAGCCAGGTCGTAAAGAGGATCGCCAGCACCGGCCAGAGGAAGTTCATCAGGCCCACGCCCACGATCTCCACCTCCGTGCGTGCGGTCGCCAGACCGGCGGCATAGAGCATCAGGTAAAAAAGGTAGCCGAGGAAGATGGCCAGCCAGAACTTCGGCGGCGGCACCAGGATCGCCCGCAGGCTCCGTCCCAGGACGACATGCCCCACGGTCTGCAGCAGCCCGGTCGCCAGCGCAGCGAGTCCCATGGATTGCCAGATGCCGATGCGCTTTCCCGTGAAGACAATCGAGGCGGCGGAGATGCTCCAGAGCAGGATGGCGCCGAGGCCCATGGCCAGTCCGGCCTTTTCGTGGGAACTCCGGCGATTGGCAAGAGTTTGCATGTTTGCTCGCGGATAGCGGTGAAGCACAAGAGCATGTCACAGGCGCGCCGCCGGCGCAAGGCGGAATCGCCAGAATCACCGATTCCCCGATTGATGAGGCCACTGGAAGGCGAATCTCCTGATGAGCCGCCTGCCTGCCGCGACGATCGCAGTGCAGGCAGGCGTTCATCAGAATTCGCCCTGGATCAGGCGTAGCTTGCCGCGCCGGGAGCTTTGTCTTCCGCTGCCGCTTCGCTTGGATGTCATGAGGCCTGTGACATGAGGCGCACTGGTGCGCGGATCGAGGCCGCGCGCGGATCAGGCGGGGGCCGCCCTACTTGAGCTGCAGGGCTTCCTTGACAGCTTTGCCGAAGGCTTCGGCGAGCGACATCATCCCACAGTCGTTCGGGTGGCAGCCGTCCACCGTACCCTCGAAGTCGCCGTTGTACATGCCCGCGTTCGGCAGGTAGACGAGATGCTTCCAGCCTTCCGCCGTCAGCTTGTCGTACAGCTCGCGCACGAACTTGTCCCGGTTGTCCGCACCGCCGCAGAAGACGTCGCAATGCTCGGCCATGACAATGGGCGTGTCCGGCCGCTTGGCACGCAGGCTGCGGATGAACGGCTCGTAGTTCTGCTTCACAAGCCCGAAGTCCATGTTCCAAATGCAGTCCAGGACATAGCAGCTCGCGGCGATGTCCGCAAGGTGCTGGCTCATCTCCATCTCCATGCGCCCCGACCCCGAGAACCCCAGGTTGACCACAGGCACGTCGAGACGCCTGCCGAGGATGTTGACGAACGACATGCCGGGACGCGAGCAGCATCCGCCGTGCGTGATGGATGTGCCGTAGAAAACCACGGGCTTCTCGACGCCGCTTGCGCGCGGCGGCAGGGCCTCGACGGTCGCGTCCTTGTCGATTCCCAGCGAGAACGACTTGATGCCGTTGTAGAGCGGCAGATTGATCAGGCACGGCGCGCCGGGGGTCCAGGCGGTCTCGAAGGCACCGCCGGAAGCATTGGTGATGCGACCGGTACCCACGTACCGCCAGGTGCCGTCGGCGAGCTGTCTGTAGATGTCAATGCCAGAGACTCCAGTCGAGGGCATGTGATCCATGCTGAGGCTGTCTGCCCATGGCGTCCACTTTACACGGATCTTCTGGGAATCGGTCTTGAAGCGGAACTGCATTCCGGCGGTATGGTGCTTCATGCTGCGCACGCCTTCATTGACATTGGCTGTGACGTTCGAAGGCAGGCGGTCATAGAAGGCATCCGTGTTGGAGAACATCCGGCCTTCGAGGGGCAGATAAAGGCCGTCTATCCACTTGACGCCGCTGGCGTCGGTTTTGGCGTTCGAGACCGCCATGCGGGGATCGAATTCCGCCACCTCATGCCCTCCGGCCCGCAGCATGTCGGGGGCCAACGGAGCAACGGCGGACAACGCGGATGCGATGACGACGGCAGGCTTGTGCATTTTTGCAGTTCCTTTCGATAAAGGCAATATTTTGGAGATAATGTGCTGCATAGTCAACCACCACCTATCCTGTGCCTATCCTGTGCCAGATGTCGCTTGCTCCCGCCTGCCGGGTAAGGTACTATTCGCCGAACTGCGTCGGAACCGGCACGCACAACCAACGAGGAACTTATGACCAAGATCACTTTCATGGGCGCGGGCAGCACCGTGTTTGCCAAGAGCGTCCTGGGCGACTGCATGCTGCGCGACTCGCTGTGCCGCTCGCACATCGCGCTCTACGACATCGATGCCACGCGCCTGCGCGAGTCGAAGCGCATGCTCGACACGCTGAACAAGAACATCAACGAGGGCCGCGCCCGCATCACCACCCACCTCGGCGTCGAGAAGCGCAAGGCGGCGCTCAAGGATGCCGACTACGTCGTCAACGCCATCCAGGTCGGCGGCTACGATCCCTGCACGATCACCGACTTCGAGGTGCCCAAGCGCTACGGGCTGCGGCAGACCATCGCCGACACGCTCGGCATCGGCGGCATCTTCCGCGGCCTCCGCACGCTTCCCGTGATGCTCGACTTCGCCCGCGAGATGGAGGAGGTCTGTCCCCGCGCCTGGCTGCTGAACTACACCAACCCGATGGCCATCCTGGCGGGCGGCATCCAGCAGGGCACGGGCATCCGCACCGTGGGCCTATGCCACTCGGTGCAGGGCTGCACATGGTCGCTGCTGAGCTCGCTTGACCTGCTGAAGAAGTATCCGCCGGATGAGTGTGTCCAACTGGTCGCCGGCATCAACCACATGAGCTGGCTGCTGAAGGTCGAGCACAAGGGCCGGGATCTCTATCCGGAAATCAAGCGGCTGGCCGCCGAAAAGCTGCGCCGCTGGCGAAACGGCCCGGAAAAGCACGGTAACATGGTGCGTCTCGAGATGATGCTCAACCTGGGCTATTACATCACCGAGAGTTCCGAAC
This sequence comes from uncultured Lentisphaerales bacterium, assembly GCA_964426115.1. Classification (GTDB taxonomy): domain Bacteria; phylum Verrucomicrobiota; class Kiritimatiellia; order RFP12; family JAAYLN01; genus JAAYLN01. The sequence goes on from CAYRPP010000149.1 coordinate 5,047, forward strand.
ACCTTTCGGAGTACGTGCCGCACTTCATCCAGGCCACGGCCCCGCAGCTGATCGGGGAGTTCAACATCCCGC
>CAYRPP010000150.1:0-5063 GCA_964426115.1 uncultured Lentisphaerales bacterium
GCGGCACGTGGAAGCCTGCTGGAAAGAGGGACGCCGCCATGCGGTGGACTGCGACTCGAACCCCCGCATCAGGACCCAGATGTCGTAGTAGTCCTTCATGCGGCTGTTGACGAGGCCGAGCTGAACCATCGCCTCGGTCTTCTCGGCCACGACCGTCTCCCTCGGGTACAGGCGGAGCACAGGCGGCGGGAAGTCGAGCAGCGACGGGAAGGGTTCGAGCTCGGGTGCGGGAGTCACCGCATCGCCGAAGCGTACGTCCACCTGGATTGGGAGACGAATGTTCCCCAACCGCCCCCGCATGGTGACCCGCAGTCCGCAATGCGGTCATAGCCCCAGGTGGGGTTGCCCCAACCGACGGGATCGACGCAGGGATCCCGCACCACGGGGCGTCATCGGCGGTGGGCACGCCCGTCCGCCCTATCTCACCATCAGCAAGGTGCCGGCCGGCGGCACGAACTCGATGGCGCCGAGATCGACAAACCGCTGCCAGACGCGGCGGCCGCCGCTCAAATCGGCCTCCGCGGCCATCCCCTCCAGCGTTAGCCCCGTATTGATGCAAGGCGAGCCGGCCAGCAGCCGGAAGTCGCCCGCCGCGGGATCGACGAACTTCGGATCGTCCGTGAGGTTGCCCGTGCCGCCAAGATCAGGCGTGGAGCAGGTATAGCGGAAGGACGTCGCCGTCCCGGCCCAGTTGGCGATTGCGGGCGACTGCAAATTGACATTGTCCGTGACGATGCAGTTCTCGATCAGGGCCGCGGTCGTCGCCTGCACCCCGCCGGCGGAGGCGGCGTTGGACGCCACGTTGCCGACGATCGTGCAGTTGCGGAGCGTGCCGTTCTGGGCATGCACGGCGCCGATCGTTCCGAGTATCGATGTGCTGGCGTTGCTCACGATCAGGCAGTTCTCGATCAGCACCGGTGGATCTTCGGGGCCAACCCGCGCCGGGATCGCGATACCGGCGACCGATGAATTGGATGTCATCCGGTTGTTGACGATAACGCAGCGCCGCACGCTTCCGGCATAGATCAGCAGCCCGGCCCCCAAGCCACCCCCGGCCCCGAAGGTATTGTTCGAGATCACCAGATCGACCAGCGTCCCGCCGGCTCGGTCCATCATGACACCGCCCACGCCGTTGCGCAGGGTGAGGCCTTGGACAATGGCAGAGGCATGTGCGACATACAGGACGCGTCCGCCGACCGCAGACCCGTTCTGCACGACATGCACCGTGTCCGGGCGGCCCGAGACGCTGCGCAGGGTCGCACCCTTCATCAGGTCAAGCCGCTGGTTGATTCTGTAGAGCCCGTCGCCGACCCAGATGGTCGAGCCGTCCAGCGCCGTGTCGATCGCCTCCTGGATGTTGGTCGCGGCCTGCTCCCAACTGTCGAAGGGGAATGCAGCCTGGGCGTTTTCAGGCAAGACATATAGATTGAGCGGAGAGACCATCAGGAGTTCGGGTTTATCGACGGACACGCTTGTCGTGCCGTCCGTGACGCTCAGCGTGACCGACGTGCGTCCATTGGGGAAGAGGCGCGACACACTCTCTCCGGTGGCATCGGCAACCTCGTCCCCGTCGAAATCCCAGGCGTAGGTCAGTTCCGCTTCCGGAGGAAATCCGATTGCCACTGCCGTCAGCGTGATAAGCTGGCCTTCCAGCACCGCGCGGCTGTCGGCCAGGATGTCGCAGGATGGTTCCGTGATCACCACCTCATAACAGCCGATATCCACGGTCTCGCCCGAAATCCTCGGATTGCCGAAATAGTCCATCGTGGCGATGACATCGTCCTCCCGTCCGGCATCGACACAGAGCGAGCCCGGCGAGATACGATAGTCGCCGCTGGCGGCATCGATGAAGTTCGGCAGGGCCGTGACGCAGTCCGTCCCGATATCGATCGGCGTGCAGTTGTTGCGGTAGACGGCCGCCGTGCCGACATTGTACCAGTCCGGATCGCCCGCCCCGGGAGCAGCGGTGGCCTGGTTGCCGTAGAGGATGCAGTTCTCCACCGTCCCGCCGCCGTCGGTGTAGACGCCGCCGCCGTTCCCCGCCCGGTTGCCGGCGACCGTGCAGTTGCGGAGGACGGCGCTGTTTTTGAGATAGACGCCGCCCTTCGTGCCCGAGGACGACGAGCTGTTCTTCACGATCAGGCAGTTCTCGACGGCGGCCGTGCCCTCCAGGTAGGCCGCGACACCGGCACCGAGATTGTTGCACGTGTTGTTGCTGATGGCGCAATGCGTCACGAGGCCGGCCAGCGCCCGCAGACCAACGCCATTGCCGGATGTGTAGAAACCATTCCGGATATAACAGTTGCTCACCACGCCGCCGTTGCCCCAGATCCGGACGACGTGAGGCCGTCCGCCATCGAAGTCGAACCCGTGGAAGCGCGCCTGGGAATGACCGAGCTGCAGCATGACGACGTCAGAAATCGTCTTATAGAGCCTCGTCTGGGGCGGGCCCGCCTGCGTGCGCAGCTCGATCGGCTTGTCGAGCATGATCGAGGCGTTCAAACCGTAGCTGCCGGGGCCGACCTCGACCACGCACCCGTCGCGCGCGGCGTCGATCGCGCTCTGGATGGCCGCGGCGGCCGTCGCCGGCGTGGCAAAGGGGAATGCCGCGCCGGCATTGCCCTCGGCCACGTAGAGGATGGGCGGCGCCACGTAGAGCAGGTTCGTACGCATTACACTGGCCGTGGCCGCGCCGTCGTTCACCGACAGACCGACCGTGTAGTATCCGGGATTGTTTAGCGAGAGAGGCAGGGTCGCGGAGGTGCCCGCTGGCGCGTTGTTCGTTGTCCAGGCGTAGGTCGGCGTGCTGCCGGGTGCCGCTCCGGCGACGACCGCCGCCAGCGTCACATCGAGCGTGCCGACCCCTTCCAGGAGGGGAGCCTCGATATCGCAGGCCAGCGCCGCGCCCGGATCGAACTCGAATGCGCCGATATCGACCCGCGCGCCGACGAGGCGCGCGCATCCGTCGAGGTCGTGCCCGCCGGCCGTTGGCGCCGGGCCGTCGCGGCCGCGGTCGACGCAGGGCGAGCCGAGTGTCAGGCGGTAGTCGCCGGCCGCGGCATCGCGGAAGTTGGGCGCCGTGTTGGTGAAGACACAGTCGGTGAAGACGCCCAGGTTATCCCCCGCCAGCGGCGGCACATAGCAGTTGAAGAACTTGGCGTTGGCGCTGGTCGAAACAACCTGGAAATGCGAACCCTGAACGCTGTTATCCCAGACGATGCAGTTCTCCATCGTGCCGCCCGTCGCGTAGACGCCGCCCTTGCCCGAGCGATTCCGCACAATCGTGCAGTTCCGAACCGTCCCGCCGGCCATGTAGACGCCGCCGCCGGCTCCGTTGCCCGCCGAGCGGTTGTTGGCCATGAGACAGTTCTCGGCGATGCCGCCCGAGATGTAGAGACCCGGACCGGAGGTGCTGTCGCTGCCGGCATTGTTGGTGATGATGCATTGGCTGAGGCGACCGGCCACCATGTTGACCCCCAACCCCGATCCGCTTGTGTAGGTGGAGCCGGACATGATGCACTTGCGGTAGGTGCCGCCGGCCGCGAGGATCTTGACGGACTGCGAGTTGCCCTTCGTGAAGTGGATGCCTTCGACCACGGCATCGGCATGGCCGAGTTGAATGGTGGGGGAACCGGCGGTGCGCATGACCATTGTCTGGTTCGCCCCCGCGGTTCCCCGGATGGTGATGCCCTTGTCGACCGTCATCGGCGTGGCGACGTTGTAGTTGCCGGGGCCGACGAGCACGACGTCACCCGCCGAGGCCGAGGCGATGCCCTTGGCGATCGTCGCGAAGGGGGCGGCGGGCGTCAAGCCGTCGTTTTCCGTGTCGCTGCCCGTTGTCGCCACGTACCAGGCCTTGCCGAAGTGCGAGGTGATGTTCAGCGGTCCGTCGCAGGTCAACTGGAGCACGGGATCGTGAATCTGGGCGGCCGGCACGTCGCCCGACCATTTCACGAAGGCCTGGCTCGCATCGTCGGGCGTGGCCGTCACTGTCACCGTCGCGCCCGCGTCGTACCAGCCGCCGCCGTTGTCGACCGAGCCCCCGTCCCCGGCGACGATACTGACCAGGAATGTCGGCACCCACTGCCAGATTAGTCTCGCAAAGCCGTCATGCGTGTAGACGACCTCGTTGGTCGCGCCGGACTGCGCCAGCCGTGGCGCCAGAATGTTGGTGTAGATCGCGTAGCCCGTGCAGGTCACCCAAGTGTCCGCCGCGACGAGTGTTCCCGTTGGCGCGGAACAGAGAAACGTTTCGTCGGGCTCCAGGCCGGAACTCAGGCCATAGGGCGGGGCGACGGTGCCGTATTTGGCCGGGGAACCCTCGACATCGAGCGTGGATTCAAACGGAATCTCCGTGATCTTCAGGGCGAGAACATAGTAGTAGCCTGCCGTGTTGTCCGGCCCCTGGTCGATGGTGATCGTGATGTCGCCCGCGCCGGTTGGAAGGATGTGCGGCACGATGGCAACCTCGCTCGTGTTGTTGGCCGTGGCCAGGATATTCGAGCCTGCTGTGGCGCCTTCCACGAGGAACCGCGTGTCGCGGTTGTCCGTCACGCCGACGCGCGAGCCATAGAAGGTGAAGGTGTAGACGCAATCGGGATCGAGTCCGCGGACGACCGAGACCGAAGGGGTGGTCGAGCCAAAGCACTGGTTCTGGCCGGCCGGAGCGAACTCGGCCGCATCGCCGGTCGGCGGATTCGCGGAGTTGGCGTTGGGGCCGCTGATCGCCGTGGTCACCTGCATCCAGACGGGAATGTCGGCGCCCGTGCTGTCGACCAGGTTGCTGTAGGTGCCCGCCGACGACAGCCGGATCTGATTCCATCCCGTGGCGGCGGGCTGGTCATAGGCGTCTATGTAGATCGTCGTTACCTGCGCCGCGAGATTCGCGGCCAGCGCGAACATGAAGACGACCGCGCCGCGAAAAGGGGCCGACAACCGCAAGCGTTTCTGTGCATTTACCCGGTATGCTTTCATCACAACCACTCCGTTTTCCCTCAGTTATTGGGTAACTTGAGAGTGGCGGGTTCTCGGGGAGTTCATGGTTCGCGCGAACGCATTTTCCG
>CAYRPP010000151.1:0-5063 GCA_964426115.1 uncultured Lentisphaerales bacterium
GGGGGCTCTCAGGCTCGACCCAGCGGATCAGGTCGACAGGGCACTGGTCACCCGCCGCACCGCACAGCCCGACGACCGCCGTCCCGTTGCCAAGCTGCGCGCGCAAATGCTGCCTGACCACGCCCCAATAGTCGGAAGAGATGAAATTTCGGTGCTGGACGCACTGGGCGGGACAGGCCACGTTCGCCACCACGGCGCTTAACCGGTCGGCGGCATCGAAGACGTACATTAGTTCGATTCCCGAGTCGTTGCCGCCTTCCAGGCGTTCGAAGGTGGGCGTGTTCGTATCGCCCCACATGGCAGCGCTGCCGTCGTTGTAGACAACCCTCCTGTTCATGCCGACGGCGGCGCGTCCAAAGCCCCCGACCACGCGCGACGGCCGCCGGTCGCGCCAGGCGTTCCTGATCGCCGCCGCAATGCGGTCGGCCAGCCACTCGAAGGCGGTTTGGGGCGTCCAGACCGACGGGTCGGGGCGGGTGTTCGCGACATACCGCTTGCCGGGCGGAAGGTAGCGTTGCAGCACGGCCAGTGATCGGCTGAGCCCGGGCTCCTGGAAGACAAACGATGTGTGGGTGTGCGTGGCACAGATGATCACCTTGGCGGGATCCAACCCCGGCGCGCCGTCCAGACGCGCGCGGACCGCCCCCAGCAGTTCCGTAGAAATCGCCACAAGGTCGCACGAACAAAGCACCACCTGCTCGCCACCGGTCTCGATGGCCATGGCAGTCGCGGTGACGGGACTCTCGACAGACTCGGAAATGCGCTCGGCGAACTGGCCCGCCAACCGTACAGATCCGTCGGGTGTCAGGTCGATCTCGGCAAAACCGGCAAGCAGTGGATTCTTCATGCGCGCTATTCTGCTGCTACGCGCGCGCTACGTCAACCCGTTCCTTCTACCGCAGGATCAGCACCGCCGCTTCCGGCCGATAGGCCTTGGAAGCGACGGACGTGTTGCCGTAGGCGCCGAGGTTGATGATATTGCCGCGGTAGAAAGGCTCCAGGCTGCAGTCGGCGCCCGGATCGCCGACGTCGATGGCCGGGCTTGCGTCCCCGTATCCGGCGATCCGTGTGCGGATCCAGGTTCCGCCATCGAAGAAGCCTGAATAGAAACCGCTCCGCGAATAGAGGTGGAAGTAAACGTTGTCCGCAAAGAGCGGATCGGCGGAGCGGTTGCCCGTGCCGGAGAGGACGCCATCCTGTATGTCGGAATAGGTGGCCGACAGCGAGCCCGCCGAGGGACCGCCGACGCCCCCGGCGCTGTTGCCCCAGATGATTGCGTGCTTCAGCGTGGCCGTGCCGCCGCCCATCCAGATGCCGTAACCGGGTGAATCGGCGATTGTGACGTTCACCGCGGTCAGCGTCCCGCCGTAGACGTCCACGGCGTTGGTGACGCCGGTGGCGGCGCGCAGGACATTGGTGAGCGCCAGCGTGCCGCTCTGGAGACAGAGGCTTCCGGAATGCACCAATCCCGCCACCTTGGCTGACTCGACCAGCACCGTCCGCGAAATCGCGGCCTTCTGCGACGTGCCCTCCAGGTAGACAAGGCCACCCTTGGCGGCAGGCCCGATGCTGTAGCCGCCGATGATCTTGCAATCTGAAACATTCAGATACGAAAGTCCTTTTGCATAGAGGGTGCCGCCGTATCCCCTGGTGGTCGGATGCGTCTCATGCTTCACAACGGTATTGGTGTAGAAGGCGCAACCTGAAATGGAGGCGGAGCCGCTATTCAGGCAAAGAGCTCCGCCTTGACTGTCGTGGTAACAGCTCTGGGAGGAGTTCCCGCTGAAGATGCACCGTTCGAGCGTAACGGCCGTGCCGCTCGAGTAGATCGCCCCGCCATACGTGAAGGAGTTGTCCGTCCAGACCCGGAGGATGTTGTTTGTTAAAAGGCTGTCGACAACCGCAAGGGTGCCTCCGCTCGACGAGATGGCGCCGCCGCAGTAGGTCCTCGATTCGCTGGTCCGCATGCCGTTCGAGGCAAAAATGCAGTTCGTGATGGTCACGTCGCAGGCCGAGGCGAAGTAACAGCCGTGTCCGTGGTTGCCGCTTTCATTGATCGCGCCGCGGGCGATCGTGAGGGAGTCCAGCACGAGCACCGAGTTCGCCGCGCGGATAATGCGGCGGAAGGGATACGGGAGGGCCGTCTCGTTGCGGGCCAGGATGGTCGGCACGTTTGTAAAGGCGCCCGGCGAACCCGTGCCCGCGTAACCTCCGCGGATCGTCAGACCCGCCGCATTGGCGATGACGCACTGCGAACGTTCATTCGCGTCTTCCAGACCCAGCCGGACATAGGTGCCGGCCTGCATGCAGACCAGGTCGCCGGCGTAGATGCATTCCTCCACGGCTTCCTGGAGGTTCGAGTAGGCGTTGGCCCATGAGGTGCCGTCGGCGATGCCTGCACCCGTCGGCGTCACGTAGCGGATAATCGGATCGGTCGACAGCGTCTGGAACGAAACATCCGCTGTCACGCTTCCGGCGCCGTTGACGGCGGCGACGCGGTAGCCATAGTTCGTTCCGAGGGTCAGTCCACTGACGGCGGTAGAAAAACTGCCGCTTTGCGGGCCGAGCGCCACCGAGGAGGTTGAGGCGGCATTTTCCAACCAATAGTAGATCGTGACTTCAGGCGTTTGGCCGCCTGTATCCAAAACGCTGCCGTTCAAACGCGCCGTGTGGCGTGTCACATGACTGGCACCATCGTTCGAAATCACCGGCAAAGAGGACAACTGGAACGAAGCCGCCGGCCGTGACCACACCGATCCCGTCGAGTTCGTGGCGTAGAAACGATATGAGATATTGCCGCCTGCAGGCAAACCGGTCAACTGAGACGAAAAGACATCCCAGAGCGAATGGGTACCGAGCGAGCGGACGTTCGGATTCCAGTCCGCCAGATCCGCTGTGCCGAGGTCGTTGGCGCCCCAGACTAGATACACGGTCGGATCTTCAGCGCCGCCGGCATGCGCGACGATGCCGCGGGCCCAGGCGCTGCTGCCGGTCAGATTAGTTGCCGGATAGCTGTAAACCATCAGGCTGTCGAAAACTGCCGGCTCGCCCAAAACCGATTTCGAGGCGACCGCGGTATTGGCGTCGTAGCCAACATTGACCCAGTTGAAGTTCGGTTGGGGTTCGTTTTCCCATGCGGCGTTAGGATCACCCGCGTCGATAGCGGGACTTGTTGCATCCGACACCATCCACGCGCCGCCGTAGAACCATCCTCCCGAATAGACGCCGGCTTTCGATTTCAAGTGGAAGTACACCGCGTCATCGAAGAGCGGATCCGCCGTGGAGTTGCCGATGCCCTCCTGGGCGTCCTGCAGGAAGCAGTAGTTGATCGAGCCCGCCGTGCCGCCGGCGAAATTGTAGGCTCCCGATTCGTTGCCCCACACGATGCAATTCCTGAGCGCGAGACCGCCGGACGTTTGCAGGATGCCATAGCCGCTTGTCGCGTTGGCAAAGGTGCAGTTCACGGCGCTCACGGTGCCGCCGAGGATTTCAAGGACGTTGCCGCGTCCCGCGCCGTGGAGGACATTGGTCATATATAGCGTTCCACTGCCAATCGCGATCGACCCCGAATCCCCGGTATAGCTGGGCGCGCGGTTCCCGGCGTTGTAGATGCTGGAGCGGCTGATGGTCGCGGCAAGCGAAGCGCCGGTCATGTAGATGAGGCCTCCCCGCCGTCCGATGATGCTGCCGGCGCGCGTGCCGTTCCAACCGCCCAGGAACGTGCAGTCCTCCAGGTCGAACCGCGTGGCCCCGCTCACGTAGATGGTGCCCCCGTACCCGGCAACCCCGGCGGTGTAATTTTCGCTGCGGACGGTGTAATTCGTCATGAACGTGCAGTGCTCAAGGATCGCGGTTCCGTTCTCGAAGCCCAGCGCGCCGCCGGTGGCGGCGAAATACCTGGTTCTCACATAGTTGTGGGCGATGGTGCACCCCGTCATGCGGACCGTGGCGTTCTTCGTGTAGACCGCACCGCCGTAGCCGTAGGCGGAGTATCCTGCGTTGTTCAGGTTGCCGTTGATGAAATTATTGGTCACCGTGCAGTCTATGAGCGCAAGCTCCCCGCCGTCCGCGTAGATGGCGCCGCCGTAGAAAATGTAGCCCGTGGTGTGCTCGACACTGTTGCCGGCCAGCACGCAGTTCGTGAATATGGTGGACGAGCCATTCAGGAGGCAGCCGAGGCCCTTGCCATGGGCGATGATCGGCAGGGTGCCGCCGGCGAGGGTCAGGGTGTCGAAGCTGACTGCCGAGTCGGTGGCTAGGACGAGCCGGTTTGTCAGCGACACTGCCCGGGTGATCACCGTCTCGTTTACGGAGAGCGTCAGGCCCTCGCCCGAGTACCCGCCCTTGACGACGAGATTAATGGCGTCCTCGATCGTGACAGTTGCCGTCAGCGGATAGAGACCCTCCTTCATGCGGATAGTGCCTATTCCGCTGCAATAATCGACCGCCGCCTGCAGGTTGCTGTAGGCGTTGTCCCAGTCGCTGCCGTCGAACGCTCCACCGCCCGTCGGCGTGACATGCAGCGTGTGGCCGAAGACGGCGGCCAGGCTGCGCGGTTGATCCGAGTCGAAGACGAGAGTGACCTGGCCGGCCTGGCCCGCGGGCACATCGCCGGTCCAATGCGAGAAGAAACTGCCCGTCTCGGTAGCCGAGGCCGTCACGGTGACGGTGCTGCCCGCCTTGTACCAGCCGCCGGTTGTGGAGACCGTGCCGCCTGCGCCCGCCGTGAATGTGTGCGCATAGTCGTGCGTCCACTGCCAGAACAAGCGGGCATATCCCGCATGCGTGTAGATGAATGCGTTGGTCGTGCCGCTGGCGGCCAGCATGGTCTCGTTGGTGCAGATCGCATAGCCGTCACACCACGCGCGGATCCCGTCCGCGACCGCAACCGTCCCCGCTGGCGCACTGCAGAGGACGTTGCTGCCGTTCTCCAGGTCGGCATGCAGTCCGTAGGACGGAACGACGGCGCCGTAGGGCGCGGGTGAACCGTCGATTTCGAGTGTTTTCGCCGCCGGATACCCCACGACCTTCAGGGCGAGAATATAGAAGGCGTTCGCCGTGTT